>JACPZB010000032.1 GCA_016195725.1 Deltaproteobacteria bacterium
CTATTACCTATTGCCTATAGCCTGTCTTTAATTTTTCCACCTCACTGGCAGTCAACAGCCTGAACTCTCCTGGCTTCAAGCTGCCGAGTTTTATGCCTGCGAATTCTGTCCTCTGTAATTTAAGCACAGAATGGCCAATGGCAAAGCACATCCGCTTTACAAGCCTGTTCCTACCTTCATACACGGTAAGCTCTATCCATGAATTTGTTTTTGTTGCCTTTATAAATTTAGCCTCAGCAGGCAGAGTTCTGCCGTCCTCAAGATAGCTGCCCTTCCTGAGTTTTGCCATATCTTTTTCGTCAGGCGCATCGCTGACCTTTACCAGATATTTTTTGGGGATTTTATATCTTGGATGAATCAGTTTGTTTGCAAGTTCGCCGTCGTTGGTAAGAAGCAAAACGCCTTCCGCATCAAGGTCCAATCTGCCAACAGGAAAAATCCTCTGCTTTCCTTTTTTTATGAGGTCAATGACCGTGGGCCTGCCTTCGGGATCCGACACCGTGCTGATACATCCCTTGGGCTTATTGAGCAGGATGTAAACCTTTTCGCCCTTTTCCTGCGTACGAGAGATGACCCTGCCGTCAACCGCAATCCGATCCTTTTCAGAATCCGCCTTGCTCCCCAGTTCCGTTACTGCCTTGCGGTTGACCGTGACCCTCCCCTCCAGAATCATCTCCTCGGCCTTGCGTCTGGACGCTATCCCTACTCGCGCTATTATCTTCTGCAATCTCTCCTGCAACTTCTTCCTCCTGCGGCATGATAACCTCTTTTAATGTGGGCAGACACGAAAGGTCTTTCAAATCAAAAATCTCAAGAAATTCCTTTGTAGTGCCATAGACCGCCGGCCTGCCAGGCGTCTCTTTTCTGCCGATAATCTTTATGAGATTCCTGTCCATAAGCGTTTTCAAAACGCCGCCTGAATCCACGCCCCTTAACTCTTCTATCTCCATCTTTGTAATCGGCTGCTTGTATGCAACCATGGCAAGGGTTTCCATAGACGCCTTGCTGAGCTTTTGAAAACCGATTTTGAAAAGCCTTCTGAGCCACGGCGAGAATTCCGGCCTCGTCCTGATCTGATACCCGCCCGCCACTTCTTCAACCAAAAACCCTCTTTTTGACTGTTGATAGTCAACGAGCAGTTCATTCAACGCGGTTTTTACCTCATCCCGCTTTTCACCTTCCAGCACATTCATCAACTTTTCAAAACTGATGGGATGATCAGCGGCGAAGATGAGCGTTTCTATAAGCGGCTTTAAGCTGTCTTTGTCCATAAGAAAATGCTCCTTAAAATTATTTGTAACTATTAGCCAACTTCTCCCTTTATATATGCAATAGCGCAATCATCACATAAGGGAGTCCATGAATTTTCTGTATTGAAAGCCATATATTGGTCTCTATCCTTTACTGCCTTGCCGTCCATATAACCAAATCGCACTTCTATTGCAATTGTCTTTTCAGGAAACTTTTTCCTACATGATTCACATTTCCACATATTTCACCTTTTGGAACTTGCTATAAATGCTGACTGACAATCTCATTCCATTTTAATTTATGCTCATATTTTATGGTTTTGTCAGTCTTCAAACTTTCCACATAATTATCAATAAAATCATATGTGTTGTGCAAAAGCCTCAAATAGTATTTCAAAGAAGGATATATTCCATTAACGATTACCTGACAACCATGGATTTTCAGTATTCTGGAAACTTCTTTATTAACACTTTCCATATCTGCCAAATCCTCATCGGCAGTAGTCAACAAATAATACCTTTCTATTGGATGAGATTTGAATTTCTCATAAGCATCTCTAATTAACTGCGTGCCTATTGAAATTCCGTGTTTAATCTCTACTGCTTCAAATATTCTTCCTTTTGCATCCCTGACTTCGATATCACCAACTCTGCCGGAGCTTTTATCAGAAGATGTATGTTCTTCTAAAGGCATCAGCACCTTACCGTCAAACCGTTTTACTTCTTTTATCATGCACTGATATATGGCATAAATAGCCAATGTGGGTAATCTGGAGGCTCCTCTGGATGAATAGCTTGCTTCAAAATGTTCTTTTAGATAATGAATGATGGCTGATATGGAAAGGTTGGTAGGTTTTGCTAATTCAACCTTTTTCCGTTCGCGATTTTCAACAAGTTTCGCAAATAATAGCAATAAATATTTTTCAGGAGACTTGTTTTGATTTTGAACCATGTCCAGCACATTAAGAAATGCCTTTCTCAACTCTTTTGGTGTTATTTTACCTGGATAGTTCAAATCATAAGGCAGATTTTGTTCCAGAGATCTGGTCAACCAGCCGCTTTCTGCCATTGCAGGAAATTCCATTGCTTTCATAAACGGCGTTATATGTTTTGTATCAATCCCTCTGCCGGAATACCCTCCTCTCATATTATCCTGATGAAGCCTTATATCCTGTTCAGGGTTATGCAATTTATGAACAAGGCTTGTTATTAAAACTGTTAAAACCCCTTTGCCTCTTTCAAAATTATCTATAATAAACTGCAGGTCTGATGATGCGTTGTTAACTATAGCTAACGCCTTCTGATAAATCTCCTGAAGTATCTCTCTATAAGGTTTATTTTTGTATTTGGCTGCCGCTCTCATCTAAAAAGCTCCGGTGGTTTTGCAATGCATATATTTTTTAGTCTCTCTTGCGCATATTTGCAATACCCCTCATTTATTTCAATGCCAATATATTTTCTATCCAGCTCTTTAGCAGCTACTACCGTAGTGCCGCTCCCCATAAATGGATCTAATACTATATCGCCTGATTTGGAAAGTAGTTTTACAAATTCCTTTATGATAAATAACGGATAGACAGCGGGATGTTTGCACCCTTTTATTGTTTCAACTGCGCATTCTATTACATCTCTTTTTATTGGCTCACCCTTGATTTTTATAATCGTAAAACCTTTTCTCATAAGCTGGTATTTTCTTCCGCCATCCTGCCCGCCAAACGGCTCAGAATGTATCCCCTTTATCTTCATCCTGAAGCTTTCTATTTTTCCAGATTTTACTTCCTCTATGACTTCCTGTAATTCGCAAAGCGCCAGCTTCTTTTGTTCCAATGTAAGATTGGAAGTTTCTATGAGTTCAAAATATTTCTTCCCTATGTTGTTGCCGTTGCCCCGCTTGCTTTTCCCTCCGTTGGCGCTCATATACTCGCTGAAGTTATAACAGTAGTTGTCATTCTTCACAAAATGAAAAAACGGCTCGGCGCTGCTCACCAGCCTTCTCTGGTATTGGCGCGGAGTAGGGTTGGATTTTACCCATGTGATGCTATTCACCAGTTTTATAGGAAAAGATTTTAACGCTTCAACGGCAAATCGATAGGGAATTAACTGAAGGTTTCCCTCCAAGTATTTATCACCCAGATTGAATACGATACTTCCGTTATCCTTTAGAATGCGAACGCACTCCGAAAAAACCTTAAGCAGATTGTCAATGTATTCTTCAACGGTCTTTTCATTTCCAATGCCACCACCATAGTCCCTTTGTTTAAAATATGGCGGAGATGTAATTATCAAATTTATTTTATTGTCAGGTATTAGTTTTAATATTGCCAGATTATCTCCGTGCACTATGTTGTCTAAAAGGTCTTGAAGCGGCGGAATTGCGATTGCCTCATATCTAACTGTAGATTCCGCTATTACACCCAGCTTGTTTTTTAATAAATATTTCTTACCGCGCATATTGGCAGCCCTACTAATTATTCTAATTTGATTGGCCATAAAACTTTTACTCCTGACCCCTGATGGGTTCGCTCTGCTCACCACAGGCTTCTGACTCCTGTGTATCTGTTGGCTCCTGACTGTTGATTTCCGGCACATACAGCCGTATCACCTCGTCCTGAAACGACTGGTAAATCCGTATCATCTTCATTCTGGCCAACTCCAGCATGGCAAGGAAGGTGGTAACGATCATTGCCCTGCTCGAGCCGGACGGAAAGAGCGAAAAAAATGTTACGCTCTTTTCCTTGTTCAAAAGTTCCATGATAAAATTTATCCTGTCCGCAATCGTTATATTTTCTAATGCTACATCAAATCCGATGGTTTTCGGCGCCTTAGCCAAGACATCTTTTAATGCCTCCAGCAAATCAAAGAGGGATAAGTTTACCAATCCCCCTTCTTCCAAACCCTCGGTCGGCATCTGGCCTTTTGTAAATGTGTCTCTGCCGAGAATCATCATTTGTTCCAATTGTGCGGATGCCTCTTTATACTTCTGGTATTCAAGCAGTCTTCTTACAAGCTCCTGGCGGGGGTCGCCGCCCTCTTCCTCTTCTTCACCCGCATCCTCTGAAAAAGGCAGAAGCATTTTTGACTTAATGTGAATCAGGGTCGCTGCCATGAGCAGAAATTCGCCGGCCACTTCAAGATTGAGGGTCTTCATCATCTCCACATATTCCATGTATTGCGCGGTTATCGCGGCAATGGGGATGTCGTAGATATCCACCTCGTTTTGCTTAATGAGATGGAGGAGAAGGTCTAACGGGCCTTCGAATATTTCGAGTTTGACTTTGTAGCTCATAAACTAAATACCGTTATACGTGATACGTGAAAAACAAGAATTTTTTTACGCATCACAGTATCTTCAACGCCTTTCTCACCTCCATCATCGTTTTCTGCGCGATATTTTTTGCCTTTTCGTTTCCCTTGTTCAAAACCTGATTCACGATATCTGGATTTTTCACAAGCTCCGCCCGCTTTTTTTGAAAAGGCTCAAGTTTTTTGACGATGGAGGGGATGAGCGACTTCTTGCATTCTATGCACCCTATGCCGGCAGTCCTGCACCCCTCCTCAACCCATTTAATAGTTTCCGGGCTGGAATAAATCTTGTGCAAAAAGTAAACAGGGCATACTTCGGGATTGCCTTTGTCCGTTCTCCTTTGTCTTGCGGGGTCTGTCATCATGGGCAAAATCTTTTTTTCTATCACATTAGGCGGGTCGGATAAAAATATGGCGTTGTTGTAGCTCTTGCTCATCTTTCTGCCGTCTGTGCCGAGCAGTTTCGGCGTTTCAGTAAGCAAGGTCTGCGGCTCTGGAAAGGTGTCGCCGTAAAGGAAATTAAACCTCCGGGTAATCTCGCGGGAAAGTTCCAGATGCGGCGCCTGGTCAATGCCCACCGGCACCATATTTGCCTTGTAAATAACAATATCAGCAGTTTGCAAAACAGGATAGCCGAGGAAGCCGTAGGTATGCAGGTCTTTATCTTTAACCTCTTCAACCTGTTCCTTGTAAGTCGGGTTTCTCTCAAGCCATGAAAGCGGCGTTATCATGGAGAGAAGAAGATGAAGCTCCGCATGTTCTTTGATTGCGGATTGCAGAAATATGGTTGACCCCTGATTAAAGCCTTCAGGGGCAGGCCTCTCAGATTCAATCCCGACGGACAGCCAGTCAATAACCATCTCCCGGATATTATCCTGAATGGCGGAAGGATTGTTATATTCGGTGGTAAGCGCATGCCAGTCCGCGACAAAGAAAAAACATTCATGCTCCTTTTGCAGCTTGAGCCACTTTTCCAGAACACCGTGAAAATGGCCGATATGCAGCTTGCCAGACGGCCTCATGCCGCTCAGGACCCGTTTGTTCGCCACGAAAATCTCCATTCATTAAATAATGAATCGGGGAAGGGGAGAATCAGGGAAACGGAGACAATTCTTTTTCTCCGATTCTCCGGTCCATATCTTCTTTCTATTCTCCCTTTGCCGCAGCGCTTAAAATCCGCCTCCGACAAGTAAACTAACGGCAAAGCCGATAATGGGAGAAAGAATCATATGAACAATATTAGTCATAATCAAAAGAAGCAGTATCAGAAATCCATACGGCTCTATCCTTGCATAGATCTCTACCTGCTCTCTTGATAAAAGGCCCATCAGAATTTTACTTCCATCAAGTGGCGGAATAGGGATAAAATTAAAAACTGCAAGGCCGACATTTATAATCACGCTCACCTGCACCATCATATATATTGGCTTCATAATAAAAGAAAGCGAAGGATCAAATAGAATCCCTGATGCTAAAAGCAACCTCAAGATAACGGCGCTGATTGCCGCCAGAAACAGGTTTGTTACAGGCCCTGCTATGGCAACCCACATCATTCCCTTTGCTGGGTCTTTAAAATTGAAGGGATTCACAGGCACTGGCTTTGCCCACCCTACCATTTTGGTCAGGACAAATGCCAGTGTCCCAATTGGGTCAAGATGTTTAATCGGATTTAAGCTGAGTCTCCCCAGAAGCCTTGCTGTCGGGTCGCCAAGCTTATCCGCTACCCAGCCATGGGCAACTTCGTGAAAGGTTATAGCTATAAGCACAGGCGCAGAAAGTATGGCTATATCTTGAATGATTGACGCTATAGATTCCATAAATTAAGATTATAGGTTATCAGAAACCTTTGCTTTGCGTCAACGAAAATATAAAAATATGGGCTTGCCCCGTTAGAGGTCCTTGTTGACACCATAGTTGCTTTACCGGAAGGATTTGTTACCTTCGCAGGAAAACTTCTAATGGGGCTTGAATTAAGATTTGTCAGATGTTAACCCCGTTAGAAAGGTCTTGACTAAAATCTGAAAACCTTTTAAAAGTATAATACTATTGTCGCAGAAACTTTCTAACGGGGTTAACATCTGTTCTGAAAAAAAACACAGGGGGACTGAACTATGCCTGAAAAGGTTCTCATCTTTGGCAAAGACACATGACCCTACACAAGGGCCGCCCGTGAGGATTTTGCCAAAAAGGGTTATGCGGTGCAGTATGTTAATGTAAAGCAGGACACCGCGGGAATGGAGCAGATGCTCAAATATTCCAAAGGCAGAAAGGATGTGCCTGTTATTGTGGAATGGCCGAAGGTAACCATCGGTTTTGGCGGCAGTTGAGGGGTTTAATCAGGCCGGCAGGCTGCCGGCCAAATTTAGTCGCCCCACCTACACGGTGGGAATTTGTTTTCTCTAAGGAGTAATTTCGGAGATTTATGGCATGATTGCAACAGTAGCAGACATCGTCAAAAAAGCTATAGAAAATTGTAAAAAGGCCGGGGACATAAAAACAGAAGAACTTCCGGATATTGTCATTGAAAAACCGAAAAGAGATGAGTTCGGCGATTTTGCAACCAATGCGGCCATGCTATTGGCCAGTAAAGAGGAGAAGCCGCCAAGGCAGATTGCTGAACTAATAGCAAGAGAGATACGACGACCATCTTCCCATGTAAAGAAAGTTGATGTGGCAGGGCCAGGATTTATAAATATATTTATGGAGGACGGCTATTGGTTTGGTTTTTTAAAAGATGTTCACGGTCTTAAACAAAGATACGGAACTGCCGATATAGGCGCGGGTGCAAAAATCCAGATAGAATTTGTCAGCGCCAATCCCACAGGACCTCTCCATATCGGCCACGGGAGAGGAGCGGCAGTTGGCGACTCGCTCGCAAACATATTAAAGGCAACAGGCTTTGATGTTACCAAAGAGTATTATGTAAATGACGCTGGCAGACAGGTGCGTATCCTTGGAGAATCTGTCCGTCGGCGTTATGATGAAGAATTTGGCGGCAAGAAAGCACCATTCCCTGAAGATTTCTACAAAGGCGATTATGTAAAGGAGGTTGCGCGGGACTATTGGAAAAAATACAGCAATACCCCACAAGCTGTATCAACTATCACATTCCAAGAATTTGCCTGCAAGGCAATGCTGGAACGGATAAAAAAAGACCTTAAGGATTTCGGCGTAGAATTTGACAACTGGTTCAGTGAAAAGAAAGAATTGCGCGATAATGGATTAGTGATGACAGCGATTAACGAACTTGAAAAAAAAGGTTTTATTTTCTCCGAAGATGATGCTCAATGGTTTAGGACAATGCAGTTTGGAGATGATAAAAACCGCGTTTTAAGTAAAGCCGACGGCGAATTAACCTATTTTGCATCAGATGTTGCCTATCACAGGGAAAAGATGAAAAGAGGTTTTTCAACTATTGTTAATGTGTGGGGCGCCGACCACCACGGTTATGAAGCGCGTGTAAGGGCTTCTTTAAAGGCCTTTGGCTACGATGACAACGTTCTTAAAATCATTTTCATCCAGCTTGTAACCCTCTTAAGAAACAGTGTGCCTGTGCCCATGGGAAAGAGGGAAGGCGAGTTTGTTACCTTAAGACAGGTTATAGATGAGGTTGGGAAAGATGCCTGCAGGTTCTTCTTCCTTATGAGAAAGTCCGACACTCATCTTGAGTTTGACCTTGAACTCGCAAAAAAGCAGGCGCCTGAAAATCCTGTGTTCTATGTCCAGTATGCCTATGCAAGGATATGCAGCATCATTAAACATGCAAAGGAAAAGGGAATCAGCCTCCCTAAAACAGAGCATATAAATATTAAACTCTTGAGTCTTAAAGAAGAATTAGATATTATTAAAAAACTTGCCCTTTTTCCGGATATCGTAAAAGGCAGCGCCATTGCCATGGAGCCTCACAGGATAACATTCTATCTGCAGGAGCTGGCAGCTTTGTTTCACCCCTATTACAATAAAAACAGGGTCGTAACAGAGGACATTCAGATAACCAACGCAAGATTGTATCTGTGCGAGGCCGTAAAAATAGTCATGGAAAATGGGCTTAAGCTTTTAGGAATTTCAACGCCAGAGGAGATGTAATGAATAGAGGAATCAAAAGCCTGCCCCTGCAGGCAGTAAGCAGGGGTCAAAAATCAAAAGTCAAAAGTGGAAAAGGCTATAAACTGTTTGCTGCATTGCTGTTATTATTTGCAAGCATTCATGGCGTCGGCGCAGAAGAAAAAACCGCTCCGTCGGGCAAAATCAAGGTTGCCATCCTGCCCTGGAAAATCAACGCACCAGAAGGCCTTGAGTATCTCAGAGACGCTATCAATGACATGCTTGCATCCAGAATTGGGAGCGAGCCGCCTATTGAGATTATAAAAGAATCCTCCATCAAATCAGCTCTGTCCAAATATAGCTCAGAAGCTGTAACCGAAGACATTGCTCAAAATATAGGTAAAGCGGTAAATGCCGATTATGTGGTTTACGGAAGCATTGCAGTTATTGCAGATAGCGTAAGCATTGACGCCAAGGCCATAGCTATAAAAAAAATTACAGCGCCCATCTTTTTTGCCTCCCAGGGCAAAGGATTGGAAAATATCGTCCCGCTCGTGAATGAGATGGCCAAAGATACTAAGGCAAAGATATTCAATACAGAAGGGATAACGACCAAAACAGCCGCCCCTTCTGAATCCTCTGCGTACACAGGCAAATTTGTTGCAAAAGAAAGGCCTGCAGAAACAATCAAAGAAGATGATTTTATAATCGCAGAAAAGATTAATGCAAAGGGCATCTGGAAAAGCCTCCAATTTCCTACTGCCATGAAACATATTGAGATTGCAGATATTGACGGCGACAAGAAAAATGAAATAGTTATGATTGACAGCCACAGCCTTTTTATCTATCGGCTCAATGGCCAAAAATTGGAGCTGGTCAAGGAGTTCAAGGGCGATGTCTCGGTCAAAAATTACAGCGTATCAATTGCCGATATAAATAATAGCGGCACACCAGAGATATATGTCGCAAGAATGGTGAATGATAGATTGAATTCATATGTGCTGGAATATAAAGACGGTGAGTTCAAAATCATTGCATCTGATTTGAAATGGTTTGCAAGGGTTTTAAGAGAAAAAGCTGGGCCGATGCTTATAGGGCAGAAATATACCGATACAACCGGCTTCTTCGGCGCGGTGCAAAAACTTGAATGGAAAGATGGCAGACTGCAGGAGGCCTTGCCTCTTGATATACCCAAGGGATTAAATCTATATAACTTTGAAATGGCAGACCTGGACAGGAATGGAACAATAGATATTGTTGCATTCGATGAGAGGGATTATCTCCATGTGTACAATAAAGACAACAATGGTGTGTGGCAAGAAATATGGAAAAGCGGAGAATTTTATGGCGGTACCCTGAACCGTCTTGAGCTTGGCACATCTTCAACGAATATTGAGGCAACTGATTTTATAGATATAAAACCCAGAATTATTTATGAAGACCTTTATGGCGATGGGATAGGAGAGATAATAATCGGCAGAAATGATCCAGGGCTTATAGGGCGCTATATGAAAGTGGTAAGATCGTATGATAAAAGCGAAATGATAGACCTCACATGGGAAGGATACGCGCTTGAAGAAAACTGGAAAACAAAGAAGATTGAGGGATATATAGCAGATTATGCTGTAGCCGACATTGACAATGACGGCCAGAAGGAGCTGGTTATTGTAATCGTAATGGAAGGAGGGATAGGGAAGAGTTATATAATGGCTTATAAGATGAATCCCGTTAGAAACTTCTCTCGTTAGATATAAGTTTATTCGTGGATGGTGTCGGAAAACCTTCATAATGTCACCCTTAACGGGATGATTGAAAATTTTAGATTGCAAATTTTTAAAATTTTTTATAAATTTACACTCTGAATTTTTCATTTTGCAGTTTCCAATAAGGTGGTAAATATACGGCGGTGTAGCTCAGGTGGCAGAGCAAGGGTCTCATAAGCCCTCTGTCCGTGGTTCGAGTCCACGCACCGCCACCAAATTTTAACCTCTTTAAAATCAATATTTTCCTTATCTCCATTGTGTTTGCTGGTGTTTTATTTACCGCTTGACATCTTCCCGCTACTTCCTTATAATTCCCATAAATTCATTTAAAATCACTTCTGCAACTGACACTCTACTGACATTATATGGCATATATTTTTAAGCGAGCAAAATCCCGTTTCTGGTGGGTTGGCTATATAGAGAATAGCAGGCCAGTTCAGAAATCCTTGAAGGTAACGGCAAAGGATGCCGCAAGAATACTCCTGTCCGAATACCAGACCCTTGAAGCAAAAGAGACTCATCATTCAATGCTGCTGACAATCAAGCGTGATCTCGACGATGCTATAAAAGAATATCTCGAACATGGCAATATTGGCAAAGCTGCCGAGACTGTAAAGGAGAAGGTAGGAGCATTAAACAGGTTCCGCTCATACCTTGACGGCCGCGAGCAAAGACTTGATTACATAACCCTGCGAACCGTGGAAGCTTATTACGAAATGCGCCTCAAAAAGACTATAGCTGGCGCTAATAAAGATTTAAAAGTCGTAAAGACCTTCTTTAATAACGCCATCGGGAAAGGCTATCTCCGAACAAATCCCGCCGCAGGAGTAAAAAAGGTTAAACCGGTAAAAAAGATTTTTAGGGATATGTCTTTTAAAGAAGTATATAAATTATTAGAAACCGCAAAGACACATTACCCTCACCTATATCCGATAATCTTGTCAGCGTACTATCTTGGAATGAGAAAGAACGAACTCATTTTTTTGGAGTGGGACGATGTGGATTTTGACAAGGGCATTGTGCTTGTGCGCTCCAAACCAGAAAACAGAGTAAAGGATTGTGAAGAAAGAATTATCCCTCTCAATCAAAAACTTAAGGATGTGTTGATTGGGTTGCCCCGCAATGGCCGGTTTGTATTTCCTACAAAATCTGGTGTGCCGTGGAAAAATAACTTTCACAGGGAATTACAGAAGGTTGTCATGGCAGCAGGGTTAAAACACATAAGCATCCAGACAATGAGGGAGACATTCGGAAGTCATCTGCTGAAAAAAGGCGTCTCGGTTTATCTTATTAGTAAATACCTTGGGCATTCAAGCGTAGACGTAACGACCCGTCATTACGCCCATATCCAAATTGAAGAGACACATAAAGAGATAGACCTGCTGTGAGAGATTTAATTTGCAAGCCCTAATTCAGGCAAAATTTTTACAGAAAATTGAACACAGGCGTTAATCAATTGTTTTTGCGATTTTTTTCATAATGGTATGATCGTCGCCGAGTTTACAGAGCGCATCGCAATGTTCCAGCAATTCTGAAAATAAAATATAATGCATAGTCAGTCGGCTGTTTTTAATAACAGGCCGCTTTAATTGAAAAACAACATCTTTCTCTCTGCTGTCAGGGATAACGAGAAATAAATTTCTTTGCTCTTCTGGAAAAGAAAACGATAAATCCGAAAGCCGCAGAATGCCAGAATATATAGAGGTGCTTCTTTCAACTTCAAAAGCGCTGACAACTTTATTAGTGCCTTTTTCAAGCCACAAGATATCTATGAGGTTGACCGTGTTAAACGTCTCCTTGTCAGTCTTTAAATCAGGCAAATTTTGCAGGCTCATAAGACTGAAACTGTTCCCATTAAAATATTTTGAACGGTCGTTGGATGCAGCAATAACATCATATCCCAAAGAATTCCCAATTTTTAGGGGAAGGAAAGACCTTAGCAACTGGCTTAAAATCTATCTCAGAGAGACTCTTAGGTTTTACTGACATAGTGGCAACTCATCTCTTTCTCCACAATAAATCTACCACCTTTGCATCCCGATATCAAAACAACTATTACACCTAAAAACTAAATTTTACAATCATCATCAATTCTTCAAGATTTTCTAATTGTGCCGGAACTACTGACAATTCAAATGATGTATCAAGTTCAATGTCCGCATTATTTCCTCGACACAACTTCCATTCATCAATCCTTGATAAATTGGCAGCACTTCCATCAATCTTTATTGAATAAGAAGCAGGATTGTTCTTAACCTTGGCCACGAACATCACACTTTCAATAGCAGCAGCATCAACGCTCTGTGCCATATAGGGTAATCTGGATTTATCAATTTTTAACTCAACAGAACCATTTTTCTTGAATAGATGCCATTCGTTTGGCAAGTCATGCTTCATATTCAGGGCAATATGCAAGCCTGTTTGGCTAAGTTGTTGCTTAATTGCTGCTAACTGATCTTTTAAAGCATTTTCGGCTAAGCCTCGTAAACTGCTGCCGCCTTCCCTGGCCGTATATTTTACGTGCAAAATCACATCAGAAATGGTGGTGTAATCAAATTGCCTTACTTCTTTTGGAAGTTCAAGACGCCAGGAGCTTATTGCCCCGCAGCCCTCAAAAGGCAGATACCGTTCATCTCTAAAATTCAATTCAAACATGCCGTTATCGTTTTGGGCATTGCTGGCAGCAATAGATTGAATAGCTCCAACATTATAAATAAAACGTTCGTCATTGCCAGGATATTCAAGGTATCCGGTGGTGGCAATGTTATCAGGATTTGTATTTTTTCGATACCTATTGTTTACCAACGAAAGCTTGGCACTCACTGAGGTATAAGGCCCTACAACACAGGGCAAGCTGATACTTACTGATTTTACCCTTCTGAAATAATGCCCCGGATGATCCATATCATACAAAACCTCGGGCACATCAAAATCACATACCCCTGTCGCTCTAAGTCTTACCAATGCCAGTGGGTCAAGTTGTGCTAATGAAACATGCTTGGTGATTTCATATTCCCGCTTGTTCTTATCCAAATAGCTTGTTTGCATACGTTTGATGTCATAGATAAGATTGTCGGCACTTTGCAAACCTTTCTTCATGCTATCCCAGTATCCGTAAGAGATAAACGCATCATCATTACCCAACTCAAAGCGATAGCAGCGTTCCGCTTTCTTAGCGAAATCGTGGGCTAACTGGTAAGATTTGAAATACACCGCACTGATCTGCCCAATCATCCAATCATACAATTCCTTATTGGTGAACTTGGTACGCATAAAATCAGTGGCCCTTTTGGAATTTTCGATTTGTAACTCGTGGTTCTTTAAATCAGCTTCTGCAATTTCTTTTCGAATTTCAGCGGCAACGATCTGTTTGTCTATTTGGGCCATTTCTTTTTTAGCCAAACGTTCCTGTAGTTTCCAATCCTCAAAACGTCGGTCGTAACCTCCGAGTATGGATGCCCTATTTGCTTCGTACGATGCCGCAGTGGAGAGTACATTGAGCACCCCAGACGCTGCGGTAGCGGAATGTGCCAGAAATGTGCCGCCCCATTTTGCAGCAGCATGTGGACTACCGCCAAATCCAGAAGCACCGATAGCAAAATCGGGAATCAAAGCCAAAACACCGGCTGTAGCCTGTATAATTTGTGCTGCCATTTGGTAATCATGCGACTCGCTTAATTTGTCCAAATTCAACTGCTCTTTAGAGATTATTTTTTGAATACTGGAGTAGTACTTATTCCTTTCTTCGGCAGTAGCTTTCGCTCTTTTCAATATCTCAATCTGCTCTTTCGATTCTTTAATATGGAGCAGTTTTGTGTCTTTTATTGCGTTGAGCACTTTTATTTCCAATTCGTTACGCAGCAAGGACATAGCCTCTGCATCTTTTTTCTCCAACGCTTGTAGCAGCGAAATGCCTAAACCCCTTACGTCCATTGCCAGTTCACTTGCTTTTTGGGCAAACACAGTGAAGCGGTAAAAAGGCGTAGGTGCGTTAATGCCAGCGAGGACAGCAGAAATATCCAACCCGGCTGCCGCTACCCGAACCAGCATACCAGGATCAATCGGCGGTGCAAACAAGGCAAGACTACGTTCCACGCCATCAATATTCTGGCAATGCCGAATCTTGAATAAGCGGTCGGCAATACGGTCCCAATATTCGAGCATCTTATCATTCTGCGGAATGCAGAAATAGAGCATAGACAGGGTAACCGGTGCAGGAGGCAATTCAGCTCCGCCTTCAGGCAATGCAGATAGGTCAGGGAGAATGTTTTCCAGAGCAATCAGAGCGTTGCCAAAGGCATCTAATTTAGCCTCCATCTGATTATAGGTTTCATACGGGGCTTTTATTGCCGGAGGAATTATACGTGGCTTAGGACCTAATAATTTATCAGCCAAAATATACATCTGTGTAGCCTGGACAATGGACTCCATCGTATCCTGTCGGAACAAATAATCTCCCCATTCCGTCAGATTATCAATATATTTCATCAACAATGCCTTTTGATAGGCAACCGGCCTGAATCTGGCTATTACATGCGGCTTAAAGGGTTTATTTCTCCATTGTTCAATTGCAAACTCCAATTCCTTTCTCTCAGGTGTATTTGGGTCGGCAATTTTGTAAAGCAATATATCAATTCGTTGAGTGATATAGTCGTTTGTATGTGTCTGATAAAATGGTTTTGTAACCCAGTATTTCTCCGGAATATTGCCATCCAAAGCGCCAGTAGGATTGAACATGTAGTGAAACCAGGCCATCGCCTCTTCAAACCGTTGATTCTTGGTCAATCTTGTAGCCAACAAGAACGGAACATGGAAGAATAGCTCCCAGTTATAACCGCTGTAACTTCCATCGCTGGTGAAATCTAAATCTTCCACCGGATACGATAAAGTATCTACTCCACTTTTTCTAATAAGGTATGTTTTGGGAACTATAGCTGAATTCGGACTGTAATGTGCTTCAAAATCAAAATTCGTCTTCTGTAATTGCGTTTCCCTTTTCATCAATTCTGGAATACCGTCTCTATACAGTGTCTTTCTCAAGGCACAAATCAATGGATGGTACATGTTTTTAAACTGCTCGCCATACTTCAAACCAGCATAAACTTTCAATTCATCCACAATTTTATGATAATCATTATCAGCCATCAACTCCTGAAGCAATGCATTTATATCTGGATTTACAGCATATTTCGCTATGTACTTTTTGAAGAGGGCAATAATATCCTCAATAAGCTGCATCACATCGGAGCCGGTTCTTTTAACATAAACAGGATTGCCCGCATTTGGGTCCTCATTTACATTATAGAATTCAGGGATAATCACATAGGCATGATTACTGTCTTCCATAAAATAGGGAAGCAGAGTACCTAATGGAATTTTCAGGAAACGTTCGTAATGGCTAAGATATGATTTATTAGAACCATAAGCATACATCAGTAAATATTGAAAAAATAATGCTACCAGGTCAATCTTGGTCAGTTGATGCGGATACGACAACCTGAAAGTCCCTGGAGTTTTGCCCAAAATTTCATAGAAGATGAAAAATGAAATTCCATTTCTAACTGAGAGATCATCAGGCGGTATCAAGTTTAATTCATTGTAACGTTGCGATTTTAACAATGCATCTTTAAAATCAGGCAAAAAGTCAGGGAAATACTGATTGCCTTGAAATAAAAGTTCAGGGTATCCCTTGCAACCTGCTATATTAAATATTCCATTAAGCCAATGATATTCTTGACCATAAGAAAAGACAGAACTAAACAGCCATACTTGCTCGCCCATCTCAAAATACATCAGGTTGTAGCTGTCTCTTGGCAGATTAGCAGTAGTGAAATCGGAAGGTGTAAGAATCCCATCTTTGGATATCTTCTTCGGCTGCCATTTTTTATTGGCAAACTCGCTGATAGCAATTTGAATTTTTAGCTTTCTCCTTGGCTTATCAACAGGCTGTTCGGTTGTTTTACTTTGATCTGGCAGTGTTGCTCCCTGATTTGGATCAGATTCCTCACTAAATACCGGCCATGCCAAGCACAAGCGATTATTACGCACAAATGCCAGAAGATGATCTCCTGTAATATCTAATTCCACTTTTTTCCATGGCGTCCAGTAACGTTCCTGTTCAAATTTCCGGTAGTAATAGATGGCAGGGTCTCCACCTTTGGTTCGTGCAAATACATGCATGGTCTTGATGTCCGACTGGTACCAGGTGGCAACCACTTCTAAGAAAGCAATGCTATCTAATTTTTCAAGATACCTGATCAATGCTTCTTCCGCTGTGAATTCGGTAAGCTCGTTTTGCAGCAATTCATTTTCCAAGTCTGTAAACAAGAAAGACTTGTCATCTCTAAGTTCGGCTTCAATCCAGTTTTCGGGATATAAAAACACCTTGCGGTTGGCCTCCCATACACGGTAATTTTTCATCCACTTCCACTGTTCCCAGCTTTTGTCATTAGTTATATCCGCTGCTGCTTTCGGCTCCAGTCCCATCAAACAACGTTGCACAAAAAGCTGAATGGTTCCATGTGCCTGAACAATTCTGGATGATGGCATACAGGCCTCCATTTCCACATCTACAAGGAAATAATCATACAAAGCATTCTCATCCTTCATCTCAGGGTTGTCAGCCAATAGATATGCGACTAAAGCATCCCTTTTTTGAGGGCGGATGGCATCCATGATTTCCTTAAGCGTACTTAACCAAGTGTCTTCGTCATATCTTGCTTTCAAAGCAGCACGCAGCAATTTCGCATGGTCGCTTGTTAAAACAGGTTTAATAAATTCCTTGACCTGAGCGACGGTTGAGCCTAACTTTCTTAGATGTTCGGCACAATCGCTTATAGATTTCCATGTTTTTATATCTCTATAATTGTTAAGGTTAAATACGGCAAATAAATGTGCATCAATGGCATCCACATCCTCTTTGTTGTATCCTGTCAATAATGAAAATGCCTTCAGAAATTGAAGTCGGGTAGTGCCGCTGGCAGGCAAGAGCATTTCTGCAATAGTAAGGAAATTGATTGGATGCTCTGCATCTGCCGGGTTGGGCACAGGTGTCAATTGTGTTGACAGGTCAATCATTTCTGCAAAAGCCACATATTTGGCATAATCAATCGCTGTCTGCCCTGTTTCATAAGGAATGCTGTCCCATTCAAACCAGCTCAAGTCTTTATTGTTCTTGAAAAACCACTCTATCTCAGAGGTTTCCAATTTGCAGGAATTAATTAAGGGAATTAACTTGTGAAGCAAAGCTAAAGATTGAAATTGCTTTGGAAATGCTGCTTGAGTAATGCCAGGTAAAATAGGCGTTGCATTAACCTTGTCTATCAGTGCATCAGTCAGCAGTAAATTAGCAATTAGATCTGTTCCTGGAGCAGGCTGTTTTAATTTGGCATATTTCAAAACAATTTTTACAAGTTCTAAGTCTGCTTTAAAGCTTGAAGAGATTGTTTGCTCAAGAATAGACTGCTTGCCGATTTGAAGCTGATAAGCGGCAATGGCACCGAGGAATGCCTTGAGAAGGTCTTTACGTTTATTGTTAACGGTTGAAACTGGAGCTGCCCATAAAGCATCAATACTGGTTTTGATGAGTGTTCCATCAAAACCGGCTCTCACTATGTTTTTAGTTTTATCAATAAACTCCAGTTTATCGCGAACCATGTCGTTTTTCGCATAAGTAGCTGAAATTCGGTTGAACTCAATAAATTTCATTAAGATCACTACTTCATCAGAGGTAATTTCACTCAATAAAGAAAGAAGATTTTGAAGGACGCTCTTTTTTTCATCGAGGCTTAAACCGGTAAGAACTATGGTTGAGTCAATAGTATGTATGAACGTTTCAACCAGGTCACCTTTTTCAACGCTGAAGTCGGGTCCGGGAGCGGCCTCTAAAACATCGAACTTGCTATTGATGGAGGCTATTTCGGCGGGAGAAAATAGCGTATTCAGTTTGTTGCTTACAATGTTTTTTGCATCAATGCCTAAAGTCCATTCACGGTCAATAATTCGGATAAATGTTTGTACATCTTCTTCTCCAATGCCGCTCAGTTTGGATAAGGCAGTTTGCAAGGTTTCTTTCTGCTCGTCTGCCGATAAATTGAAATCAAAAGGAGACTTGTTTGCCGCGAAATTACTTTGAAAGTCCTTTTGCAGTTTTTCCAGAATTTGTTTGATCTTATCATCTTTGATTTCTCTATCAGCAAGATTGTTCGCTTCATGCCTGAGCATGAACTGAACATCGGCGGCTTTTAATGGGGATTCCTGAGCTAACTTAACTGCCTCAACAAAATCTAATGTTGCTTGCGGTGAATCCTGAATATTTATCCCTGTGAGTTGCACGATGATAATAAAATCCTCTGTCTTGAGCTTTAGTTTCTTCATCAGCCTTGAAGCGGCAAACAGACAACTCAGATTGGAAAAGGTTAAGTCGCCATCCGGCAGCAGCGGCAATAACTTATCCAGATCCTGCTCTTTGATTTGCAGGCAAACCGATATGCTGATTTTGAAATTGCTCAACAATTGAGAGCCATCAACCTTTTCCGGCAATAGTCCATCATCAATCAATCCATTTTTTGCTTTGTTCAGGAATACTTGGTGGTATAGAGGTTTTGGAGCATCTTCTTTAAATATCTGATGCGGTATTTCTTTATAAAATCCTACCAACTCTTCTATCTTGATGCCTGTTTCCTCTGAAAGCTTTAGTAAATCGACGGCCTTGATCAAACAAGCGTTATTCAATGTTCCTGCGCCTAAGTCGGCTTGTGAAATGATTGCATCCAGCACTTCAAATTTCAACCCCGTTTTCTTTTGCAAACGAAGGAAACGATGAATGCGATCTAATGCCGCCGCATCCAGATTGGCAATTTCCTTTTTTGCCGTATCGCAGGAAAGATCAAGATGTTTAATGAAAAGATTATTCGCAGGGTCAATGAACTTCAAGGACAATAGTAATTCCAATTCTTTGTAAGTAAGTCCTGTTTTGTCAAGAAAATGATCTACCCTTTTCATATAATCCAAAACATTTCCGAGAACAGGAGGCGTATCCCACTGGGCAGGGACATTCCAATACAATTGCTGGTCAACCAAATTAGCTTTAGGTGTTATAATCAGTTGTCTTTCCGCATCCGTCAATCCCAACTTCTCTCCAGCAATGGCTTCATCAGCCGGATTTCCTGCCGACTGAAAATCTTCCATAAGTTTCACTCTGGAAATACCAAACCTGGTGAAGTAGGCTTTCGCCTCTGTATGGTCTAAATCGAAGGGTAGTTTGAAAGCGTACTTAGCAGTTTTTAAGGTATTGTAAGCATCGGAATTCACATATTCCGGCGCAGCAGCTAATTCTTCAGCAGAAGAAAGGGTTTGTCTCAACCGGAATACTTTGTAATTGTTTCCTCCTGTGTTAGCAATTTTACATATCGCTTTTTTGTCCCGCAAATAATGGGGCAGGGTTGCAGATGAGCCTGAGGATGTCTCTGTTTCAAAAATTTGAGCCTGATCGGTTACGAGCATACCTACCGCTACCAGGGCATTAAGCAGACCATTGGATATTTTACCTTCTGAAAGCACACCTGTGTAATCTATACCGGCATCAGGTTCAACCGCTTCCTCTAATAGTTCACAAACCAGGTCAATATAAGGAACAGGAGTATTGGCATTTTCGCAGCTTAAGTCAATCTCACCTAAGTCATGTCTACGTTCAAACAGTACATCTTTGGCGATATTGGTGGTTACATGTGGCGTTACCGTAAGGTTAGTAACACTTCTCTTATCCAAAAACTGTAATATCTCTACCAAATATGCCGCAGGACTATATACCGAACGGCAATGTTCGCAGGCGCAGGTATCGGTAAGTTTAAACAAAGATTTCAGATTAGGGAAATCCTTGCTTACAGCTTCCAATTTTTTGGAAAGGGATTTCATCTCTAAAGCAGGAACATCCATAGACCTCATGGTATCCTGCAATTCTCCAACAATAAGCATGGCGGCTGTATTGGTTCTTTCCGCCCTTCTGAAAATGGTTTTGGCCTCTTCGGCTTTAATGCCTGCCTTTGGAGCAATTTCGTTTACAAAGCGGGTTTCGCCTATGGCAGCAATGCCTTGTGCGGAGTGAATTTTCTCCTTTAGCAGTGCATTGGTTTTGCTGTAATGCGGCACCAATTTAAAAACACGCTGAACTGATTTCAACTCTTCCAGAATGGCTTCGCTTTCTTTCTTTGCAACTTTTTTATCTTTCAGGTAAATGTCCACATTATGGCGCTGCAAGTCAAAATCCTCGTGTTTGGACAAAAAGACGGTAATCTCCTTTTGGTTTTTCAGTATGGGTTTTTTCTCCCTTTCCAATTGTGCGGTAAAGGCCATGGTAGGATATGTCTTTTCCATTTTTCTCACAATGGACGAAGCATGAAGATCAATCAGCTTTTTATTTAAGGGCTTTCCGGCAACATCTATTTTATCTGCCGCTTTGGTTAATTCCTCTTTCCATGCAGCTTTGTTCAACTTGGCTAATTTTCTGACATCTTCAGGTTTTTTAATTTTTTGCGATTCGCTGATTTGACTGATGATAATATCATCAAATCCCAATAATTCGCCCAAGGCAAGGCTTGTTTTTGCATCCGCTGCCTTAGCATCACTTTTAAAAAAGGATTCATCTGTGATTTTTTTGAGAAAGGCATTCATATCGTTTTTGTTCTCTTCAAATATTTTGCCCATCTCTTCTATTTTATTTTCCAGCACAAAACGGGTTATCAGGTTAAGCACTTTTCGGGGATGCTCGTTTTTGTAGTATTCTTCCGCCTGCCTTTTATATTGCTGCAATTGTTCCACATTTTGCTTCCATTCTTTGGCAACCTTGGAAGAAACGATCATCTCTTTCACGGCAGCTTCTATATCACTTTGAATGGTTTTTGGGTCTGCTAAGGCTGCATCATACAGAAGCGTTTGTATGTCGGTATTAATGTCAATGACTAATCTTGCATGGAATGATTTAATAAAATCATTTTTCAGCAGTGTATTTTTGCGGAGCAGGGCATAGAAAAAGGCAGCATCTATTTTAGATGCCTCACTCATGCGATGAGCCACCACCAAGTGTTCTATTTTTTCTGCTGGTATTTCTGCCTCTTTGGACAGAAAGATAATGTCCCGGTGTTCTTTATTTTCCTGCAAATCGGTAATGCCTACCTTACCGGCTAAGTAAGTCACTTGTTTCAAGATATAATCATATTCCACCACTTCGGGCTCTATTTCAGCAGTAATGGTAATGTTGATCTCTTCCCGTGGCAAGGCATTAAACCGCACCGCATCTATATCGGAGGTAAAGAGCAGGGTCTTCTTTTCCCGTGTAAATACCTTAATGACAATATCCGCTTCTTTCTTGCCCCTGCCGCTCAACTGGCTGTGCGACCAGGCTATTTCGTACTTCCCGTTTTTATCGGTGACACATTCACCGAGGAGTTCTTCATCGCGCATATCCCTGTCAAATGCCTGCACAATGAGATTTGCCAACGGGCGGTTGAACCTATCAACTACCCGTCCAAGAACGAGGTTTGGTTTTTGGTTTTCTATTTGCTTTGCCATGGTATTCCTCCTTTATAATTTTTAAATTTATATTGCATGTATTGTTTCTTTGTATCAGCCATCAATCAAAATCAAGAATCTCATGCCTGCCCTGCTTGACTTTGGTGCATGAAATGCACCCTACCGGTGGAACATCCAAAATCGTAGGGTGCGTTGCACGCACCGATTATTTTCAATCCATCCGGGATTGGTGCACGGAATGCATCCATTTGTGCATAGAATGCACCCTACCCCATGTTGTCACTCCCCGAAATCCTCGTTGTAAGTCGTCTCTCCATTGCCGCCCCAATCTTCCGGGTAAACACCGTTCTTTACATACCGGTGGAATGTGGAATATGGCCAATCTTTCACGCATTTCGTCAACCCATGTTTGACCGGGTTGAAATGTATGTAATCCATGTGCCTCTTAAAATCCGTTTCATCGCGGATTTGATGTTCCCAGAAGCGGCGTTGCCAGATGGTGGATTCGTTTCTCCGTCGCTTTAATTCATTCATCCAGTCCTCGCGATACAGCATTTTGGTGCATAGAATACACCCTACCTGGCTCTTTCAAATCCTAAGTTGCCCATGCGTCTGCCCACTTTTCGGTATAAAAACTGCTGTGGCTCGCGGGGTCTGAAGCAGCACTGATAAGGCTGGGGATACCCACAATAAATAGATAAAGCGGTCCAAGTACCCGGCTCTGCCATGTATGCCCAAATTCGTGCGGATAATCTGAGAAGCCATGACCGCCTATAACCACCGGGCCAAAGGAGATGCCTCCGGGATTACCCATATAAGCAGGCATTTCAACTTTAGCACCCAATCCCCAACGAGGGTTAACATCTGCGCCAAGCAGTGTGAAAACGATTCCTATTCCCAACCCCAATGTGGTTTGGAGTGCACCCCAACTAAAATCCCAAAAGCTGAGTGGCTGGAGTACCGTAGCCAACACCAATACAATCAGGTTGACAATTACATGTGCTAAGTAAGCAAATATGAACAGGAACCCATACCCAACTTTGCCTGCCGTTGACGCACCGTTGTACCCATCCCACCAGGCTTGTATAATAGGCACATTGCCTGTTGGGTCTTGGTAAATGATGGGGTTTAGTGCACCGTAAGCATAAAGGTTTAAGTTTTTTAGATTGGATAACCCCGGCTGGTTCGGCAAGGTCTGCTCCCGGGAGGCTATAGGATTTTTTTGTTGTTGGGGCTTGTGCGATTGTCCGTCCGTTTTCCCTAACTGACAGTTTTCCCTTTGGTACTGATATGGTAGCTTATTGCCATCAGGGTTTTCCTTATCGTCGCATTTATTACCGTATGTAAAGGAATGAAGCATCGTCTCAGTATCTCGATTTTTTCTATCCTCTTTGTCAGCAGTCTTTGAGTTCTGATTGGTAACCTGATTTTCCTTAAACAATAAATCACATGAAAGCCATCTTCCCAACCACGGCAGATAATACCTGGCACTATGGTATTCCAACCCGCTTTCTTCATCCCTCTCCATCCCCGTATACCGGTAGCGTTTAGCAGCGGATTTTATGACTGCATTTTTGGCCTGATAGGCGGTGGTGCCATAAGGGTGGTATTCTTCGTAAGAAATAACTTTTGCATCGGTAGTGCCATCCAATTCTAAACTTGCAGAGCCGAGATGGTTATGGAGTTGGTAGCGTACCAGATGTTTTTCCGTATCATCATCTACATCATTGCGGGTCTCTATCATCACAAAGCGGTGCTGCTTATCCATCAGACTCAAACTGATGCGTTGCAATCCTGCATGGGTGCCGCTGTGTTTTTTATACAATTCGTAACCGGCTATATATATCCGTTTTTCTTTTTTGGTGGGGGTGCTTCCTGCATCGGCCTGGTTTTCGGTTATCTTTCTGATTCGTTGTCCTTGCCCATCGTATTGATAATAAGTAGTTTCGGGTGTGCCGCCATCGGTGCGTCTCTGGCGTATGGTTTTTATTAGTTCTTCTTTAAAGTTCCAGCCCATATCTTCCAAATGGGGCATGGCAGTCATAAAGCCATGTTTGGGATGGTGTGGATAGGTGTAGGTATTTACTCCAACCTGTGTACTGATTAAGCGATTGTTTATTGCCTGATAATTGTAATCTCTTGTCCAGTTGTTACCGGCTGACTGATGCCGCATTTGTAAGATATTTCCCACACCATCGTATTGATATTGTTGTGTATAATTTCTCATTGCCATCGGGTCGCCAGGATTCAACTGGTGCATGAAAGGAGCATCGTTCCAGTTGTCTTTGCTATCAAAAGTTAAAGCAGCATCATTTTCCCTGCCTGTAGCTTCTATCAGACGGTATAGGGCATCATAGGTATAGGTTGAAACACCGGTGATTTTTTGGTTATCAAAAAATACAACTGGTATGTTTTTATCTTCTATATGGGTGATATTGCTGACCGGGTCAAAGGTGTAATACCAATCCTGCAACAGGTCATTGTTTTGTCGTTTGGTTTCTAAACGTTTGAGCCGGAAGGTTTCTTTGTCGTAGTAAAATCTGGTAATGACATCATTACCATAGATAATTTTATTGCGCTGACCTTTTTCATTGTAGTCAATATCTTTGATATAGGGAGAGGGATTAGCAAGATGAGGGTGTTTTACGGTTTCAGCATCGAGCAAACCGGCTTCGTTGTATGAAGGGGTGATAATGCTGCCGTCTGGTGCGGTTTGTCTTGCAACTCTGCCGAGGGCATCTGTTTCTGTGATAAAGGTATAGCTCTTGGTTTCAAGGTCTATAACCAGATTGGCATTTATCCAGTTGGCTACGGCTTTATAGTTTTTGAATAATTTTCTAGTGGTTGATTTGGGCTGACCTTTGAAGTCGTATTCAGGTGTTTCTATTATTCCCCCAGTATCATAGTGTTTTACAATCTGCCCTCTGAGGTTTTTCAGTGCAGGATTGACTTCTGTTTCGCCGTAAAAAATTCTATCAAAAACATGGTTAAGCGGAGTAGTGCCATCGCCGCCCAATACTTTACTCTGTGTGGGCCGGTGCAGGACATCGTAAAAATATTGAAACTCATGGTTGCGCTCGTCCCAGGTGTGCAAGGAATTTCCGAGAATATTGATTAGCAACCATCCCTGCCCGGCATCCATGCTGTTTTGATATACCTTATTGCCGAGCATGTCATATTTGTATTGCATCACCGCATTGCCACGGGCATCAATAACATTGCGAAGGTTTCCTTCAATATCCAGTTTTACCTTGGTATGGTAAAATTCATCTGCCTCTGTGCTTATGTTTTTATTATGGTTAATAGACAATACAGGTCTGCCCAAAGTGTCAAAGTGCTGAACATTAGGGGTATTAGCGTGTTTGGCAGCTTTGTCCGCTGCTATTTTTTCTCTTCCGGGGTCTTTACCTTCAGCAATCAATTCGGCATCTATCAGGCGGTTGGTGCGATTGTGATACCAGGAAGATTCTTTTACCGTATCGTTAGGGTCATAGATGCTTTGCTTCCATGAATCAAATTCGGTTTTTGAAAAAGTGGCGTCGGGCATTTGGGTTTTAATCAACCGCCCCATCGCATCGTAGTACATCAAGGGCGTAACCCCTGTTTCCACCAGTTCTTTCAGATTTTCGTATTGATGCGTTACAGAGAAATATGGTTCGTATTGTTTTACGGCATTGCCTTTGTTGTTTAGTATGGTTCTGCCATTGCCTATCCAGCGAAGCTGTTTGGGATTAAGTGCGGCAGTATTAATGTCAGCAATAGTGTAAGTATCATCAGGATTGACGATAACTTGCTTTGCCGGACCTGGTTCTGCCTGTACTTTCTTCATTACCACCTGGCCCAGGCCGTTGGAGTATTCAAAACTAAGCTGGACAGGCGAATCGTTGTTTTTCTGAAAATGCTCTTCCCGAACAATGGATGCGACCACTACAGGTTTTCCGGAAGTGTTATAAGCATCAAAGTCATAGACAAATCTTGCTGTGGCATGTTGTAGTAAGTTTTTCCCAAGGTTAGTTAATTGAACAGAGTCAGGTGCATTGAAAAAATTTGCAACCTGTGTTTTTTCGGCAGCAGTAGTAAATTCATTTAACCCTGTTAAATCATCCGCCTCATTGCCTTTACCAAATACCGCCATGGCCTTCACCAAGCCCAACTCGTCCGTAATGGCCTCCGAAATATTGTTATTCGGGTCTTTCATTCGTTGCGGTGAAAGTGTCCGAAAATTGAACTCCACAACACTCGCCTTATTGCCTACTGCATCTTTGGTTTCTTCTATAAACAGAAAATAGTCGCTGTAATACTTCACCTTTGTTTTAGCCCCATACGGGTCGGTATAAGAAATGGGCACATAGAAGCGGTTTTGGGCATCGTTTGCTGTTTCCGCTCCTTCTACAAATTGCCTTGTGCCCGAACGTATCCACCAGTTATCATCGCCTTCGCTGTGGGTAAATTTTCCCTCCAACATCAGGGCTGCATTGACCTTGGCGCCAAAGATATCGGCAATAAGGGCTGGGGTATAAGCCAATTGATAGCTTTCAAAAGGGATTGCCTTTGATTCTAATTGATGTAAGGCTAAAGCGCCGGTGAGGTCATTCTTATAAAAGATGTTTCGTATATGCTCTATTAATCTTTTTTGAGCTTTTCCGTCAGCAAGGGGTTTGTCTATTTCATGGTATTCTGCTTCTGATGATTTAACATCAGACAGTATATTTTCAAAATCGGTGACACCGTAAAAAGCACCGGCTTTTGCAACGCCCTTCAACTCGAATGTTTTCACTTCGGAAGGCAATCGCAAACGGTATTTATCATCATTCATCACATCGTTGGTAAAACGATTCTGTGTGCAAATGATGGTTGTTTTGTCTTGCGCTTGTTGTGTCTCAGCCGGTAAAGAGGCATTTGCCTGCATCCGGGGATAGACTACGGCTGCCGATTCCAGCACATTGCCGTATTCATCCAATTTAATATTCAGGTTGTGAGCAATGCGCGGGTCTTTTGTATCCCGCTCGTAGCTATAGGTGATGGCCTCGCTTTCTTTTACAACAAAAATAGCGTGTTTGTTTTGCCCTTTTGGCTGCAATAGTTCAATGATGCAATTGTGGGCAGCAACGGAATAGGGCGTCAGTTCTTTTTGAAGTTGTTCTTGGGTAGCTCCAACAAGCGGAGCATCATTGGCGAATACCTCTGAACGCAATGCCATACTTTTACAAGCCCGAAGGGCTTCCTGCCATTCTTCTGTGCTGAGGTGGTCTATGATGGATGCATCCAATCCCGGGGCAGCAATAAGCCGGGCATCAGGCAAAGGCAGTTCATGATTGATCACTGCAAAGCCCTGCCGGTCCATTTCTTCATACCAGTATTCATGTGCAAACTGGTTGAGTATTTTTCCCCTGCTCAAAAACGCCCCGGTATGGAACCAGGATTTTGTAGTGACAGGTTCTTGATGAAGTGTTTTATCTACAATATTACTGGCATTGCCCTTTACCCAATGGTCAAAATGCTCAGCATCTGTTTGCTCCACCATGCCAAAACCCCTGAACTCCCTTTCGGCATGGTCATAGTAGCCGTGGTGATATTTATAGGAACTTACAAAGCGATAGCCTGAAATCCTGTCTCTGGTTTCGGTTTTGGATATGCAATGCACCGGAAAATGCAGTTTGGTAACCCATGGTTTGCCTGCCAACTTGTCTTCAATATAAAACCTGGTGGAAGGCGTGTATTCAAGGGTTACCTCTTTGCCCAGATTATTTTTGCAAAAGACCATGATGTGCGGTTTCTTGCTGTTCATCAGGTCTATGTACTTTAAAGAGGCAGCCGCATCCTTAGAGAGATTGCTGGACCATACAATACAGGCTACGCCATTGCCAAGCAGATCGGTTACCGTTATTTTGGATTGATTGTGTATCTCAGGGAAGGGATCTATCTCAAAGGCTGTGGAGCTAAAACGATTGCCGCTTAAATTTTTCCAGCAGCTGAATCTGTTTTTACCCAGATAGATAATATCCGTAGTACCTGAGCCGTCAATATCGGATAATCTCAAATAGGCAGGATTGAAAGAATCAGGATGGTCAAAAACAGGGGCATTGTCCATACTGACTTTAGCGCCGAACTTGCCATAGCCTAAGTTGGGCCAATAGCAAATCTCTCCATTGCGAATACGGATAATATCTGTCATGCCATCGCCTGACATATCTGCCAGAAAGATGGTTTGTTTGGGGTCGGCAAATACAAGATGAGGGCCCTTCTCTTCATCATAGGATTTAGCCGTTTTATAAGCCTCTGTAAAACCTTTTCTGCCGGCAGATTCATACCATGTAAAGACATTCTCTTCTGTAATCAGCGCTTCAGGTCTGCCATCGCCGTTAAGGTCAAGCATACGGGTATTGGCATCACTCAAATCAATATTAGGAAGGCTGTCGAATGTCCTGAATGGCTGCCACTCGTTCTCATCGCTCAACTCAAAATATCCTCTGGGTTGGGAGCCGTAACTCACCAATTGTTTTCCGCCATCAGCATCCAAATCAGCTAATTGCAACTGTCTGCCCAAACCGGCAAAAGAAGGCCTTGGGCTTACCAGCTTTGCCTGCTCAAATTCGCCGGCACTTAGATTGTGCTTGTAATACCAACCATTGGCCTGTTCGGTTAATATTCCGGAGAGCCCCTCGCTAAATAAATCAGTGAATTGATATAGCGGCTCATTCAACCCGGCAGGCGCATGAACCAAAGCATCCGGTGAAATGTATTTTACATCTTTGTTCCACTCGTATTTCTGATATCCAAACTCAATAGTAGGGAGATTTTTATTTGTATAGGTTCCATCGGGTTTCTTAATGTATCCATAGGCAGTAATGAATTTTAAGAAACTAAAATCTTCTTCGCTTGAAGTGTCGTATGTAAAGTTGAGGGATTTTACCAAAGCCGAGCCGTTTGGAAGTTCAGTAAAATAGTGAAACAGCAAAACCCTTTTGCAGAGTCTTGTGGTTCTTATTTCAAAACCGGATTTGTATTCTGAAAAAGCATCCGTTCTGAAATCCCAATCCTTGATTTTGGCATATGGGGCGTTAGTGTCATACTCTCCGTAATCAAATACCGTTTGGAAAAGGTAATCGGTTTCATCGGGATAGCCGTCATTAAAATTTTTATAGGGCGTCTTATTGCCGTATAACACCTTTTCTAAATACAGATTGGTGTAAGTAATATCTCCATTTTCAGTGCGGTTCCTGTTGTGCAGCAGAGAAGGGTTAAATCCTTTGTCGTCTTCTTTCTTGTAAATGTAATGAGAGCAATTGCCTTTGTCGTCAAAGACAAATTCAGGAAGCCATTCAAAGATTTTATTGGCATCCATGGGGTCGTCAATCCTTGAAGCGGTACTCCAGCCAAAAAGTGTCGTTACATTTTCTTTGGTGATTACCCGCCATTTAATCTCACCCGTAGTTTTATGAGTCCACCTTTCAATCCGTGCAAATAAACCTTCAATTCTCGGTTTATAAAATCGAATATTAAATATGCCGTCTGCTGAATCTTTTTCTTTGATTATATAGTTCCCATCCATATCAATGCTAAGATTGCCGTCTATCTCTTTTTTGAATTCAGAAACAAGGTCTTCGGCCTCAGAAAAAAGAAAGGTATCCGAATCCATATCGTCCAAATACTGAGGGAGTCTTTTGTCTGTTTTACGTTTTATAGATGGCAAACTCAATGTCCACCCTAACCCAAAAACACCATTTCCGGCACCGGAATTATAAGATAAACCCAATGAAGGTGAACCACCCCGAGCAGGAGAGAAAGGAAGGGGTATGGAAAAAGAAGCGGTGCCATTTACAGCATTCACAGAAAATTTCTCATCAATGCCTTTAATGGCCCCGCCGCCCTTTGGCAAGGCAATTGAAGGCGTTTCAATCGCATTGGATTTGGTTTTTCCCCTGTCGGTTTTAAGAAATTGGGAAGATGATTTTTGGTTTTCTGTTTCTTTGTTCATTTTATTCCCTGTTCATTTTGCCAGTATAGTAATGGTGATGTCTGACTTGACAATTCACTATCCGCCGCCTGCCCCAGTATCTTCAGGCATTGTTGCTCTGTAAGGCTACCGCTTCGGTGGATCGGGATGTCTTTAAGACCATTCGCCCCCCACGGATGGTCGATTCCCCAATATCAAACCACTGCTCGCTGCGGAGCAGATCAACGATATCGCCTAACAGTAAGATTTTTACCTCTTTGATCTCTTTTTTATCTTTTACAAGGGCGGCAACATCGGAAAGAAATACATCCTCAAAGACGCCGTACGGCAGGTTATGCTTACCCGCGGTTTCATCCACGAAATGCAAGTCGCTTATAACGACCAACATAGCTTGTTCCTCCCATAGTGTATTTTTTCTATTTTACCCTCAGCTTGTTCTTCAGCCCGGTCAGACTCTCCAATGTATCGTGCCAGAAAGGCGCGCCCATGCTTTTTATTTATTTCTCCCACGGTGTAATATCAAAACCTATCTGAATTTTTCTTGTATACCACTCGTCATCCATCAAAAGAAAACAGCCGAAGTATTCATAGCCGTATTCTCTGTCCGGCAAAGACGGATCATACGGTTTCAGGATCCGTTCGGTTGCAAAGAGGAGTTGGCCGAGATAAAGGCCGGGCGCCACCTCTACTATCTCATCAATCAGGTATTTCAAAGGGAAGGGGTTATTGAGGGATGAAAAGCGGTAATTGATTTGAAAGACATCTTTATCCTCTGCCCCGGGATTGACTGATTTGGCAAATCTGCCGATGAATGCCCCGCCGGTCTTGTCATATCCGTATCTGTTTTGCTCCTCTTTTCCGGTATATTTCAGTTTAAAAATAACGTTTAATATCGCTATACTCATCTTATTGAAAAACGAGACATTGTTTTGCCGGAAATAGTTTATCCCCAAAAAATGAGGAACTTCGCTGCGCTCCCCTTTCAGATATTCGCTTTTCATTTTCTCGTCAAGGGATGTAAAGCCTTTTCCTACTCACGGCGGCGCGTCCGCCAGAAGTTTGCCCCAGAGGATATTCAAGATATTGCCGTATCGCCGCAATAGCCCCTTTCTCTTTCCTGTCCTCAAACCCATGGTAACGCCGAAAAAATGCCCCTCCACTTTTTTGGGCGCAATCCCCTTGTCAAAGAGTTTTGCCAATTTGAGAAATACAGGCGGGTCATTCGCCGTGCTCCCTTTTGCCTCGCTCAGGTAACGGCTCAACAACTTAAGCGGCGAGGACTTTCCTCCCATGTCGCTCCGTATTTCGGAAATAATCGGGGCATTGTCTTCTTCAGTCCCCATTTCTTTGAAGAATGTAAGACCGGCCATAAGAGATTCCTCCCTATTTAAATTTTACAACAAACTCTGCTGTCAGGCGTCAATCCTGCCGCTCAAACCATTTGCGCTTCTCGCCTGAAAATCAGTGATACGTCCTTTTTTATCTATGTTTATATTTCTGTAGTAAGGGGGCTCTTTATCAAATGTTCCATGCACGGCGCATGACGCAGTTTGAACAATTACCGAACTCTCTTTCCCCCACCAGGAATAAGGCTCTTCAGGTTTAAAATTCTGGCTGTATAAATCAGTGTATATCCTGATTTCATGGTTTATGTCCTTCTCTATCCTGAATTCAATATTTTTATGGGCATGTCCTGAAAAAACAATGTCAACTTGGTTGAGCATGCGCTTGACATCATGTTTGACCAGTTCGCTTTCCCTATATCCCATGCAAAGATAAAAAAACTGACTAAGATAATGATTGACTGTTCCACAGGCCAGATTGCACTCCTGTTCAGAAATCCATTTATTCTGCTGAGTTCTCCTGCTTTCCATCAATTGATCCAGATGAGAATGTATTTTATCATCAAGATTTATAGGCGGCGCATGCAGAAAGACAAAGGCTTTGCCATCATGTCCGGATTCTTTGCTGACCGCAGTCATAATCTTTTCCAGCCAGACAATCTGGCTCCAATTGTAATAGGCCTGCTCCGAATCAAAGGCGCGTGAATCAGGAGAACCTCCGAAGATGTTATCCTCTATGCTCATCTTCTTGATATGCTTAATCTCCTTGCCATCCAGAAGCTGGCCGATAAAGACATCACAGCCGGTGTCCATGACTATAAAAAAATGCCTGCCGTATTTAAAGGCATAATCAAGATAAGGATTGATATATTTCAGATAGTAATGGAACGCGCAGGCCTCGGCATGAAGCGGGTTATCTATGATCATATCCACGATATTGCGAGTGCTGCGTTTGATATAAAAATGAGCGCCGCCGATAATCGCAGCCGCAATAATCCCGATAATCGCCGTATAAACATAATTATTCATATACGCGCCTGCCCCTGCGATACCGAGAATAGGGGGTAAGGCTTTGAAGGATACATTTGCAAACATATTGGAAATAAATTTCGTTAATTGTATCTTCCATTTATCTTCAAAGGCATCCAGATTTATTTTTTTAAACGCCTCATCGGTCAATTCTTTTGACAACTTTGTTCTCTTATCCTCAGGGTATTCTGAAGAATCAAAGGATTTATAGGGGTACTGTTTCAGCTCTTCTTTCTCTATGCCGAAGGTTTTATGATAATCTTCCATGTTGGGATTATATGGATGAAGACGCCAATCGTGATTTCCAGTAGAAGTGAATACCGCCACCTTTATGCCGGTATTGCCCCTCCCCCTCTCCTTTCCCATTCCGGTTATGATATGAACAAAGGTCTTCCAGTTATTTTCATCAAAATTAGTTTCATCTTCCCAGCCAAGAAAGCCGAAATCCACCAGATCACCTGTTATGACGACAAAATCCAATTCTCCCCTGTCCGCCAGTTCATTTGCCCTGCGGATAAATTTTCTTACATTTTCATTAAAGTTAATATAGCCTCGCCTGATATCTTCCCTGTCTCTGTTATTTTTGACCTTTAATACCTCATCCAGTATCTCATCATTCCGCTTTGCAGTATGGAGATCGGTAAGGTGAATGAAATTACAGTTCTGCTCGATGCTTCTCGTAAACTGAACGGCATGGTAATTCACCCTCTCCCATTTGCCGTCCGGATCTTTATAAACAAGGTCATAAACGCAAGGGAGCTGATCTTTTCCGCGCAAAAGAATTTTAAAATCTCCTATGGACTCCCTGTTCACAACAACAGGTATCTTCCAGTAACGTGTATTCTCTCCCAACACCTTGTAGTGCAGCTCACTGTTGATGATATGCCTCGTGTCATCAACGTCTGTAAAATCGGACAATACATTCCAATCAACAATCTCAACAGGTTCATCTTTTATGATAAGCGCTATGTCATTAACTGTTGTATCTTCCGGATAGGAAGGCCTCAGATACAAAGTATTTTCAAAATCCTTTTTCAACGGTCTTGCAACACCGCTGGGTTGAGTGGCAAGGATAAGGTGAATGTCGTTTCCCGGCTCAAGGTCTTTTAGAGAGACTATAAGCGGACATCCGAGATTTGGACTTATTACAAAAGGGAATTCATCTTTTTTTGTCATAGGAAACCGTCATATTTTTACACTATTTTTTAAAGCCTTATACATGTCATCATATTGAAATCTTCTTGCTGCCAATATGTTCCTGAACATCTCATAGATAGATATCTTTCTCTTTCTCCGGTTTCATAAATCCCTCAGGAAGCTTCGGCCTCATCCTTCCAAGGCTTACGGCCATTTCCATACCCATCGGATTGTACGGCAAGAGGGAAACAGTATCTGCCCCTGCCTCATACAGAAAATCCACAATTGCCGTAAGGTTCTCTCCTGTTGCCGTAATATCAGGTATAATCGGAATTCTCGGGTGAACCTCAATCCCATCTTCTTTAAGGAGATTGCTGAGATTTTTCAGAATACTGTGATTAGGTTTTCCGGTGTAACGTCTGTGACTATCTGTGTTGAAAATCTTTATGTCGTAGTAGATGAGGTCTATATAGGGGAGTATCTTTTCTCTAAAAACATCGTAGTCAAAATACCCTGATGTCTCAAGAACAATGTGTATATCTTCTGCCTTCAGCAATTTAAGGAGAGTTTCAAGATAATCAGGATAGAGTGTGCATTCTCCGCCGGAGAGTGTCACACCGCCGCCTGAATGCCGGTAAAAGGCAGTGTCCCGCAAGAGTAGCTCTGTGAGGGCATCTGTAGAATAAGAAACGCCGATAAGCTTAAGCGCACTTGACGGGCAAATATCTGCGCATTTTCCGCAGCGGATACATCTTTCTCGCAAGATGCGTCCTGAAAACTGAAAGTCTATCGCATCCTGCCGGCAGACATCAGCGCATTCCATGCAGGCAATGCACTTTCTGCCTGAAAAAATAATTTCAGGTTCAGGATTCTGCGCCTCCTGGTTTTGACAGAAGACACAGCGCAGCAGACATCCTTTAAAAAATACAACACTGCGGATGCCCGGGCCATCCTCAAGGCTGTGTCTTTTAATGTCTACTATGATGGGAAGGTTGCTCATATTCCTAAATACCAATTTGTTTGTCTTTTAGCCTGCTATTAGGCAACTTTCCAGACAATCCGTTTTACTCATTACAAATTGACTTCTTTCTCTTATCAAATTAACGATGGGATGCAGCTTCGCCACCAAGTAAACCCAGCATGAGACCGAGGACAAGTTCAAAAGAATGCAATAACACTTTACTCCAATCTTCCAAACCTGTCTGAGCTGTATAGATGCCAGCCATAAAGATAGAAACTAATAACAGTAGAGCGATAATAAAACGGCCCCAACTAAATTTCCCTGAAACTTGCCGAATAACTTGATTTGTCCTCGAACTTGTCTCCTGCATTGTATTCGCGATTTTGGTTGGCTCTATTTTGAGTGCTTCCGCGATAGCTGCACTTATAGTAGATGAAATTGGCGCTGACATGAAAAAGAAACCCATGCTTTACCTCCTATTACTGCCTTATTTGTTTACTGGTTCATAATGACACCGTTTCACATTTTTCTTCTGAAATGTCACATAACGTTCAATGCCCTGCACCGTGCCGCCCCATACCTATGTAATCTAAAATCAAAAGGGGCGGCATGGAGCGGCTATCGCTGAAAAATATAAACAAATCCAAGAGCGGCACAAGGCCGTGTGTTGTGCGTAGTGGTGGCAATGTTACAATTTACCTAGTTCCTTTTTATCTCTTTTACGGTTTTTCCACCAATAGCCACATTTTCATCCGGCATTTCACGAATTAAAATTTAGATTCTTGCTGGTTTTCTCAAAATGCTTTTCAATTTCATAGTAGTATTTAGCAACAAGTTTTGCTTTAATTTCAATCATTTTACAGAATTCGGGAGACCACTCGCCGTTAAAGTTAGAATAATTCTGGTATACGGTAACAGGACAATAACCTGAAAATAGATATTTCTTTGCCGATGCTGAACAATAAGTACTTTTTCGAATATGTGTTCTCAACTTGCGACTCATCTGTTTACTGACACCTTCATATATATCCCCAATTGCAAACTGAGTACCAAGTTCCATGGCCCTATGACAAGGGTACAGTATACCTCGCCAATCGCAAGCAAGACCTTCTGCTGTAATGCCACAATCATGGGTATTATCGGTCTTTTTTAACATGTGATACAGTTGCTTTGTGCAATTCAAATCCCCTTTACCATGTAGCATAGCCGTCACTGCTTTTTCGTATTCCTCCTCAAAGAGGCTTATATCCTCCAGAGTATACCATCCGTAATTCTGAATTATATTTATATATATACCGTTCTTAAATCCAACATCCCACATATATTTAATATTATTGCATAGCCCAGAAATAATACTGGCTTGCATTGCAATTGTTACCCTTCCTGTTGCCACTAATCGAGGAAGCCATTTACTTATGCGGTCAAAATAACCTCTAAACATATTATGTCGTTCTTTGCAGCCATCTATGCTTAAAAGGATAGAAATAGGCTTTGTTTCAAGGATATTCATGATCTTTTTATCGATTAAAGTTCCGTTTGTAACAATACCAATGCTTGTTTTTGGAGTTTTTTCATTGAGGTTTATAACTGTGTATTCAAATAAATCTTTATACAGGAGCGGCTCGCCCCCGAATATCTCTACATGATGAATCTTACTTTTTCTACAGTATTCTACGAAAGCATCAATCACTTTTCTGTTAGCCATTGCATTGGGCTGGATATGATAGTTCGTACCTTGGAAACAATATTTACATTTAAGGTTACAGTTGGCTGTTAATATAAAATATATACTCTCGATTTCCATGTTATCTGGTTTTTTTTCTTTTACTCATTGCCAAAGCAATTCGTAAAAAACTCGTGGCTGTCCTATTAATAAAAATGGCACTAAAAATCAAAAAGGTCTCTTTTTACCGCCAACATGTTATTACTTTTACTGAAGACCACTAAAAAGACATGAGGTTCCTGGCTTACAACCACCTGTACTGCTTGCTGATTCACATCCAGATGGTTTACAAGGGCCGGGGAGAGCAGCAGGTTTTATTTTTTTTCTTTTAAGTATGGCATTACTTATTTTTTTAAACTGAGCACGCTCTTCAGTAGTAGCATATCCATAAGCTACCCTTAATTGTGCCCACATTGGCATACTGCCCCTTTTTTTGGTACTCTTGCCCGCCGTTTTTTTCTTTTCCTTAGCCATGGTCGCCCTCCTTAGGATTGTAGAATTTTATAAAATTTACAGCACTATGTGATGGTCATGGTTTCCAGGGATGTATATAACCTTATCCACCTGGACTTTTTCAAATAAGGTTTTAAAAAAATACGAGGTGTTGGCATATGCCTCATTCTCTGGGGCCTCAGAGAGGTCTGCAATGTCCCCTATAAGAACAAGTTCTTCTATACCATCCTCAAATCCTCCACTACCCTTGGCAAGCTCACATACCTTATCAACAAATATATCTACTACATTGGGAGGCTTATTATATAAAAGCCCCTCCGGTTCTCCAAGGTGCAGGTCTGAAAGCGCCATGACTTTAATCTTCTTCATACCTTTACCTCCGTTTTGATGTTGTTATTTTGGGGAAGGGGAAAAGATCTCAATTGCCTCAATAACATCATTCTCCTTATTTATAATAAATCTTACCCCCTTGCATACTTTAACCCTCTTATCCTTCTCCTTATCATCATCTACACATCCATCCATATTGGTCTGCAATGCCATTTTCTGCTGAGCTTGGGGGAAAAGGGGCCCTTCTATATCAACCCCCTTGTCCCCTACCCTGACACCTCTTCCGGCAGTTATAAAAGCAGGGCTGTTTATAATAACCTTTTGAAGAATATTCTCACCAATGGCCTTTTTGCCTGCCTGAAAAATAAAACTTACCCCTTTGGCCTTGTATATCAAGTAATATTCACCGTTCTTCTCATCCTTCCTGAATTCTTCGGGTTTTCCCCACATTAGATTTTTTATAACATCTTCCATTCTGTCGCCAAGCCTGATATTCCCGATACCCTCCCCTGCATAAATTATGGAGAGAGGCCTTTCCCCTGCCATAGCAGGACTTACCATAATAATTCCTGATAAGCATATAAATAATAAAAAAGATTTTATATCCTTCATTTTTCTTTTTCTCCTATATCCTTAAAACAATTTTTCAAATTCCTTTTTCTCTTTCCCTGATACCGGCTGCAATGTCTTTTCTTTTTCTTCTGCCGCAGGAATAGGAGGGGACAGTATCCTGCGAAGGGTCTGGGTCTTGCCGGAAGGGTCCCTTATTATCCCTATAAAATCTATAGCCTCCCTGTCTATGATAACCATTCTCTTTGGGTTGGCGGTGGGTATAAAAAATATTTCCTTTCCGGCAGTATGCCCCATAAGATAATAAACCTCTCCCTTCCCTTTTGTGATGTTATCCCGCATCCTCTTGATGGAATCGTTCTCATATTTGTTTTGATACTCAAAAGCGCTTATACTATAGACATCAAGGTCATAGATGTGCCGGCCGTAGCTGACAGGTATTGATAAAACCAGCAAAAGAAAGAGTATGACAAAAGAGAGGTAGCTGCTCTTTACCATATCACCAGGACGGGCAAACTGGTTGATGTTCATAGCAAGATAGATAATTAAGGCAATCAAAAATGGTGTAGACACTGCATAGAGGATAAATCTCTGTCCATCTTCAGAAAATGCCCCTAACTTGAATGTAATGAGGACTACCACAACTGTCAATATCAGAGATACCCATTTTAACATCGTCTTTTTATGGCTGTAAATAAGGGACACGAGGGATGCAGAAAAGGAAATAAGGAAGGCGCAAGGACCGAGGATAAGGTGGTCTCCAAAGAATCCGCTGACATCGCTGATAAACCTGAGGTCAGCCTCCATAAAAAACTCTCTGGGAAAGTTTGCCAACCCATAGAGATTCATCTCCTGAATGAAACTCAAAACTATAATGTAGCCTATTACCGCAAACAATACTGCTGCGCCGCTCAAACTTCCGGCAATAGCGCCCACTACTTTAAAAACATCAATGAGCCATGTTGTATCTTTTTCTTTATCATACATATCCATCATTACATCGGCCTTAATTTCAACATGAGCAATATTTATTTACATGTTTCATAATTTCTTCCCTTCCTTATTAAACCGGCAATAGAGATAGACCAGGGGACCAAAGTCTATAAACATTATCACTGCATTTGCCCAGAAGACATCATGCCCCCAAAAGGAGTTTCCCCCCCATGTGAATTTCAGACCTTCATTAACCGAGGCCTTAAACTCGGTATAGCTGGTGACGATGAAGCCACTGTGATAGGTTATGGCCAGAAATAAAACCAGGACAAGGGTTGCAATTACAGGGGTTATAATGGCGAGCCTTTCCTTCCCTTTCCTTATCCAGTTGTGGGCCAGGGCAAACCCCCCCATCAAGATAAGGGTAAGGGTCGTACAATCAAGCCATATCAGTATGGACGAAGCCATGGTGGGATCTTTAGTAGGAGGGGGATAAGGGTCAAAGATATACATAATGTTCCACGCTGTCCAGCCGTGGTAGAAGAACATCGCTGAGGGGGCGTAGAGGAGAACCATCCAGAGGAGGGATATGTAGAGCGGACGGTTAAAGAAAATGGAGCTTTCATTTTTCAGTTGTTTCCTTGCTGACAGGGCAAGGGTCTGACCTGCCACAAAACTTACGGTCATATCAAAGGGTATCATGGATTACCTCCACATTTTCATTCCTCTCTAAACTCTTTTAATATAAAAAGAGGAAAGAGATAGGCTGTGGTCAAAGAGAGTATTACAAAAAAAGCAACTATGCTGTAAAAGGATGTCCCGAAGAAATAGAACTGAACAACGGCCCTATACAATATCACCACCCCAATCCATATAGAAAGCCATGCTATTATCCTGTTTCCATCTTCCAGTTTACTGGCGTAGCGCAAGCTGAATCCCCCTGCCCCGGCACAGATGAAAACCAGTTCATAGTTGCTGCTGTAAAGGTATTCTTTGGAGGATATAGCGAAAAAACTTATATAGTCCGGGGGGACACACTGAAAGAGGGTATCCCATTTGCCGATGGTGGGCAAAAAGACATGGATTAAACCGCTTATTATATTGACCACGCCGGCCGCCCTTAGCAACCTTCCTGCAAGTCTTCTTCTATTATTCATGTCAGCGCCTCCTAATATTTTTCGAATTCTTTAAGGCCTGTTAGAGGATAGAGATACAGCAAGGCAAGGAGAAAGGAAACAAATGCCTGAAGGTTATCTATCCATGTAAATCCAAAATAGAAAAACTGGAGCGGAGCCCTAATGAGAAAGAACAGTCCAAGAGATATGCTGAAAATGGCAGCCGACCGTTCTCCCTCTCTAATACGATAGGAGAACAAGATGGAGAGAATGCCTAACATCATCTCGTAGAGCAATAGGTCTGCGTTGAAGAGATAGAGGAAGGCAGGGTTGTAAACCTCAACACCCAATACATGAACAGGGTCTATACCCTTCAAGCTTTCCCTCCATTTAAACAGGGAAGGCACAAAAAGGTGGCTCAAACCTATCAAGATGAAAGAAATTCCAGCCGTCTTTAAAAATAGACATGCCCGCTCCCTTGGCTTCAATTTTTCTCCTCCAATAAGACCTTTAGATTTCTGAACCCCTCTACAACCAGCCTCTTGTGGAACCTCTTCCCACCGAGGAGATACCAACCAAACCAGCTTGCTATGCCTATTATCTGATAATGGAGCGCCACCTCTATATCCGTTCCCAAACTGTTGTCTTTAAAGACTATAGAGTTCCTGCCGGAAAAAGGGCTTCCTTCTAAGTATCCATACACCAGTTCTTCACCCTCTTTTATAGAGGTTATTTCCACATTGACCATGGGCCTGGTAAGAAAGTTTGGGATGGCTGTATATCTTGTCCCTACCCTCACAGGCCCTGGGGTTACCTTTCTTGTTATTTGAAGGGTCTCTGGCAGAAGGACCTCAAAGTTCTCAAGAAAATATCTATAGACCCTCGTCCTTTCTGCCTTTATAAGGAAGACCTGTTTAAATATCCTAACCTCCTTATTAGGATCAAGTTCCATTAACCTTAAGGAGTTGATATCTACCCTTTCCCTCATAATAAGGTCTCTGATAGGTTTGAATAACCTCCTCAATAACTTGATAAAGAGAGTCCTTCTTTTGGGTATAAAGTATGGGTCCATATCATTAATCGCCATAAACAGGGTGTTGCTGAAACTGTACAACTCCTCTATCCTGTCCACAGTCTCTACAAGTTCGCTTTTTACATTCCTCCATGACGTGTACTCTGTCCTATCACCAATCCAGTTTATCTCTGGCATGCCGAAGGCTGCCACTGCCAGCTTCATATACCTGCTTGCCATAGGGTCAATACCCATCTTTTTGGCACCCACCCAGTCCACAGCTATGAGGTTCTCCCCGCCAATGATGGTCTTGGTAAGATTTGGGTACCTGTCCGCAAATATCCCGAACTGCCCATCAGCGCTGATATAGGCATCTATCAGACCATAATGCACAGGGAAGTGTTTAAGCATCTCTATGGCAGGCCAGTATATCTCCCTTTTGGTGTGATACTCTTTAAGCTTATTTTGCATGGCCAGGGCGCCATAGACGTTCTTTATAGTCAGTGTGTAATAACAGAAGGTATGGGTCTTATTCTTGGCAAAAGAGATTCTAAAATCCGCATCTTTCCATGTGGGGCCAACAGGATGTGTGCCAAGCCTGCCGCCAAATTCATAGGAAACACTTTCCTCTGTCAGGTCTATAATCCTGTAGTTCTTCTCAGAGTAGCCTATATATTCGGCGACCTTCCTTACCTCTCTATTCTTAAAATAATTGCCATAGGTGCTCTGCGCCTCTACTACCACGATGTTAGAAAAACCCTGTTTATGTATCCTGTCAATAAGATATTCTACTAACTCCGGGTCTGTATATGTAGAGATGTCATTCTTGGAATACATAAACATAAAGTTGGGCTTGATGGCGATGAGAAACTTATCCTTTGTCTTATTCGATTCAGAAAATCTCCTTTCCAAAACATGAAAAAATCCTGTCTCGTCCAGCACTTTTTTAAGGGCAAGAAACTTATCCTCATCCTCTATTACAGCTACAGTGGCGGCGCGATTGTCTGACATATTTTACAAGTAATCGTACTTGAAAAAAATCCGCTTAATCGGTTTTAAAATCTTTCTCAGGAGCAAGATGGGCAAGCCCCTCTTCTTAAAGGCAAAGTAGTCATCCATAGCTGTAAGCCCGGAGAACCACCAGTCGCTGAATGCGTATGCCTCTTCAATGATATCCAGGGATTTGATGAAGACCTCGCTCACATTCTGCCATGGCTCATATACAGACCTATCCCCTGCCCAATTGACTTCAGGTTTTCCAAATGCCTCTACTGCAAGGGGAAGAAACCTGCCAATCTTTGGGTCATCAGGGTTGAGTCCCATCTTTTTTGCACCCACCCAATCCACTGCCATCAGGTTTTCACCGCCGATTATTGTCTTTGTATGGTTCGGCTTTGGGTCAACTATAACCCCAAAGTGTCCATCTGCGCTATAGATGCCGTCAATCAGACCGAAATGCACAGGGAAATGTTTTAAAGTCTCTATGGTCGGCCAGTCATATTCCCTCTTTGTATGGTATTCCTTTAATTTGTTCTGCATGGGCAGGGTGCCGTAGATGTTCTTCAGGGTGAGGGTGTAGTGGCAGAATACATGCGTCTTATTTTTTGCAAAGGAGATTCTAAAATCCGCATCCCTCCATGTGGGCCCCACAAAGTGTTTGCCCAATCTCCCGCCGTAATCATACGGGGCCATCTCCTCTGTGAGGTCAACTATGCGGTAATTCTTATTTGTAGAATATCCGATATACTGCGCTACCTTTACCACCTCTCTGTTTTTGTAGTAACTTCCAAGTGTGCTCTGCGCCTCAACAACAGTTATATTCGTAAAACCCCTTGCGGCAATTTTGTTAATAAGGGTCTCTACAAGCTCCGGGTCTGTATATGTGGAGATATCCTTTTTAGAGTGCATGTACATAAAGTTGGGTTTGATGACCACAGAAAAATCTTTTCTGGACTTGCCGGTTTTCTGAAAATGTTTCTCCAAAATCTCAAAGAATAGCCCTGCCTCCAATACCTTATCTAACAGCATAAAGTTGGGTTTGATGACCACAGAAAAATCTTTTCTGGACTTGCCGGTTTTCTGAAAATGTTTCTCCAAAATCTCAAAGAATAGCCCTGCCTCCAATACCTTATCTAACAGTCCAAACTTATCATCGCCTTTAAAAACAGCTACAGTAGCAGGACCTGTATTTTTGGGCGCCGCTGTCCCCTTTTTGAGATAGAATGTCTGGGCCTCAAAAAACGCCCTGTTCGCCCTGATATAAAAGAAGATGGTTATCCAGAAGATAGAGCCGTCAACTATAAATATAACCAGATAGGCAAAGTACCTGTCCGAAAAGATGAAGAAGCATAGCGCAGAGACAGCAGATGCAGACTTGGAGATAAGGAGCGGTATAACATAACCCTTATTTTTTCTTACATTGCGCTGGGCAATGTAACAAAGGGCTGTAATGGTCATCATCATGGAAAATGTCATGGAGAGCCAGAACTTCTCTACAGATAAAGGAATCTCCTTCAGATAAGGCATTAAGAACCGCGAGAAGATATTTATTGCCTTGAGCATCCAATCAGGCGCAATAACAAAGGCAAAACCTACTGAAAGATAGGTTACGGCGCTTATCGCCAAAAAGGTCTTTAAGTGTTTTTCTTCCCTGGTCATCTCAATCATGTTTAGCCTCCTTAAATCTAAAATGTATCCTTATCCATAGGTTCATTAGCCAAAAATGCTGAAAGCGAATATTGGGCCAGTATCTCCAACGGCCAGCATCCAAACAGTAAAAAGAAAGGGGGATAAAGAGGATTATAAGTAAATGTCCACACCCCGCTGGCTGCAGAACCAAGATATTCACTGGGATTACCAACAATCCATGCTGTAATAACAATGCCTGCAAAGACAGGAAAGTCCATTCTGATGGATGTATAGATGCCTGCTATCAAGAGCAGAACATAGAATGACCAGAACAAGACCCCTGCCCCTCTCCAGTAATCCCCCATGGTAAGCGGGATGAGGAAAGATGCGAGCAGCAGAATGACTGGATTCAACCATCCGGGCAAAGAGAGTTTTAGCCTTCTTATCTGCCTGATTACCACCTTGATTGATAATGTATATACTATCAGACCCCCCAGCACCCATGCCCACACGCCAAAATTATAAAAGCCGTTTATGCCGTGGTACACCCACATCCCAGACCTTATCCCAATGGTTTCCTTGATGTATTCAATTATAAATATACTCAATATGAGAGAGAGCAGACGGGGGGTTGAAATATTCCGGGCAAGCCATATTGTTATTGAAAAACCGGCGATGATGGAGAGATAGAAGGGTATAGATATTAACGGGACATACCCTTCATGGAATGCTGTAAAGAGGGTAACAAATATAAATAAGGCAGCTAAAAGAAGATTTTGCATAATTAATATAGATAAGGAGAATTCTACGGCAATTTTATGCCATCTCTAATATTTGTCAATAGTACGAATTGTAATTTCAGACATACCGAACCTCCACTATAGTCAACACCCTATTGACCCATCCCATACCTCAAACCGCCTGCCTGTCTTCTTCATCTCTGCATCGTTAAAAAATTGAACATAGCTGACGGTCTCTAAAGGGGCGAATGGCACTATCTTTTTTCTCGGCTCGCCTATGATAATCCTCTCCCTCCATGTCCCTGAATTGATACAAAATTTCCCTCCCTTTTCCGACTCTTCTATCAGATGGATGCACGGCTCATGGGTGTGTCCGAACACAACATAATCGCACCCCTTCTCATTCATGTAATCCAATGCCTTGTAAAGATATTCCTCCTTTGGTTTATAAAAATCGTTTCGGATCTCTAAAATTTTCTCAAGAATCCTCTGCATACTGCTCTCCGTGAAATATTCAAAGGCTATCTGCAGCTCGTCAGCCTTATCAACAGGATTCAGCCAGCTATCATATTCATCAAACCATTTCTTCACAAAGGGGTCTTTATAAAAACTGTCCACAAGCGATTTCCACGCCCCTTTAACCTTCGAGCCTATAGTATCGCCATAAGGCTTTATGCAATGCTCAATCCACAAGGGAGCGATTGTTGCCGGACGGAGATTATCAATCTCCTGAAGACTTTCTTTCATAGAGAGCCCTTATTTCCCATAAAAGCTTTCTTATTATTGCTTAATCCGGCAATGTTTGTCACCTGTCCAAAAGGACAGGTAGTAATTTTAACGCTTTTGTCCAAAGACAGGGCTTATTATCACTGTGATGTTGACAGGAACTTTGCGTAATAATATAGAGAAGGAATAAATCGCGCAGAAATAGGCGGCTTCTCTTCACGCCCGGAAGAGAATTTTCTAAGAAACGATTAGACTCAATCACTATCGGAACCTCCTATTTGAAAAATAATTCAAAAGGCGCTGTTTCCTTAAGATGAGGTTGGTCTAATAAAAAAACCTGTTTATAAAGAAAAGACATGGTTTATCTGTGATGTGTTTATATTTGGCCGATCGTAGCACAGAGATTCTAAATAGTGTCAAGCGATGTCTGTGGTTGATGGTTGTGTTTTTAGGGGTTAACAGATGTCGGTTTTATTTCAGCATTAGGTTTGCTTACAAACTCCCACTCGCTGTATTTTGCCTTGCCTTCAAATGTTTTATACTCTTCAGGGAAATTGCCCTTTAAAAGAGGTTCTTTGTCGCTTTTGCTCCTTACGCCCACAATACGTCCTGCCTTATCCTTAATTATGTCCCATTCTCCGCTGGTTACGGGGTCTTTGTATAACTTTCTAAGATGTTTTCTTGGCGATACGCCCCGCGGGTCCTTTAGAAGCTCATCAAAATTTCGCGGATAGGTATTCCCTTTTTTGAAATATTCATCAATGGCCTTCTTTATCTTATTGCCCCTGAATAAAAGCTCTTCTTCCATATCCCTCTTGGCAATAGTGCTGTGGACTTTGGCTACCGTAGCCAATACAATCCCCATTATGGCTATAATCACTGCCAGTCCTATGAGGGTGAAGCCTTTTGAATTCATAAAACTCACCACTCATTATACGGCGTCCCGTCCAGGGCGATCAAATCGCTTCCGCTGTGGACATCGTATATCCCCTTTTCCTCGCCTTCAGCCTCAGACCCGCTGTAGATAATCTGCCATGACTCCGTTGAATTGGTAAACGGGTCTTTTGGAATTCCCCGTATATATCCTTCTTTTGCCAAATCATCAAACGTAGGAGGATACTTGCCTTTATCGCTGTAGTATTTGTCAATAACATCCCTGAACACAAAAAGGTCTTCTTTTAAAACAGCCTCCCTTGCTTTGACGACAGCCTGCTTGAATGAAGGCTGGGCAATGGTAGCCAGTATGGCTATTATGCTCATAACGATAAGGAGCTCTATGAGGGTAAAACCTTTATTTCCCATATTATCTTTCAACCGTATCACCACTCACTGTATTTTGTTCCGTCAAGGGCAGTTCCGTCAGAAGCTGTTTTTATATCAAAAACATCCTTTCCATCGCTTAAACTGCTTTCCGGGTCGTCTGTATACGACCTCGTAATCCAATCGGCCTTGCCGGTAAACGGATCAACAGGTATGCGTCTCATGACTTTCTTTTCTACAAGTTCTTCAAGGGTCTTTGGATAGCCTGAGCGGTCAACTTCTTCTTCTTTTTTGTAGAGATGTTTGTCATAATTTTCTTTGTATTTATCAATAGCCTGCCTCATGATTCTCAAGTCCTGCCTGAGTTCAAGCTCCTTGCCTTTTTTTACAGACATCCTTGCGAGCGGCATGGCCACAGACGCCAGGATGGCCAGCACACCTTAACATCTCCTCCAGAGAGCCTGTGGATTCTCCCACATGGATCATCTGATTCGGCAGGCTCTCCATCACGGCTTCGGATTCAAACGCAGCGGCAAGGCTTGTGCCCTCCCGCACCTTTGCCGCAGCCTTTTTTATTCTGCCGGCAAGGATGGGGTTGGTTACTGAATTATGGATAATCTCAAGCGACGGCACAAGCGGTATGCCTCCGCCGAGGACAAGGGCAAGGGTCCTGGTTACCTGCGACACAAAATAGCGGCCTATAATATCTTTTATAAGCGGCAGCTTGAGGATGATGCCCCAGACCTTTATCCTTCCGGAAGGTGTTTTAAACCACATTTTAAAGGCCGCTGTCAGGCACAAAATCAGAATGACGATTGGTATTATATTTGCCTTAATAAAGGAAGTGAATCTCATCAATATGATCGTAGGCAAAGGCAGTTGGCTGGAAAAATCCTTATACATCTCTGCAAAGGTTGGGACAACGTATGTAAGAAGAAAAAGCACTACCGTTGTTACAACAGCAAACAAAATGGCGGGATATATGAGGGCGTTTATAACCTTCTGGCGGATATTGTCTACAATTTTAAGGTAATTTATATATCTCTGGAGCACCTCTGCCATTGTGCCGCTGGTTTCGCCCACCCTTAAGAATGCTGTGTAGAGCTGCGGTATCTGCGGATGAGCGGCAAGCGATTCGGAAACATGGCCTCCTGCCCTGACATCTTCACGCACCCTGTTCAATATCTCCGCAAGTCTTCCCTTGCCCATCCTTTCTATAAGTATGTCAAGGCACTGAAGGATGGGAAGCTCTGCCTTGGTAAGCGCGAGAAGTTCTTGATTGAATATTATCAGATCCCTGGTCTTTTATTCTCCTTCTCCTAAATAAAGGCAGGCTGGCAATACCCCAACCCTTTGCAGCGCCTACTCCGCCTGAGGTGGATGAGACGGATGGCCGGATATTCAGGATGAAATGACCCTTTTCTTCAAGCTCGCGGCGCAGCGATTCCATATCTGCTGCATCGGTTTCCTTTTCCAACACAGCGCCGCTCTCACTAATCACCTTGTAGTTAAAAATAGGCATTGGCTGATTATACTTTATTTTGTGACCGATAGGCAAAAAAATTTCCACCAGTTTTTGCAATGTATCCTAAAATCAGTTAAAAAACAACCGTGTCCGATAAATAAAGGAGTTTCCTATGCTCTCATTTTTCCTGCGGTTCTTGTTGGTCAATTCAATTTCTGGTATAACCATATCCGGCCTCATCAGAATCTTGACGGCAGGACACCGGCTGAGGTTTGGAATGGAGTTGATGTGTTTAAGACAAGACCTAAAAAGGAATTCTGGTTTGAGGCATGGGATGGGCTGCTGAAAGGGATTTATTTGAGGCTGTAGACTGAACTTGTAGAAACAAACCTTTAGGCTTGTTATTTAAAATTAGATTCGGAAAATGAGGCGTCCGCTGGAGGTTTGCGTTCATGGGCTGAATCGGATTGAAAATGTTGTTGAGAGGCAAAAAAAGATATGAAATGGTGATAAAAAGAAGAAAAAACTAAAAAGGTGACGATTGATTTTTGAAAGAAGGTTAGGTTTTACGGGAATCGGGGGCTTGCGGACGGGCGCCTATAAGAAAGTAAGTCAAGAAAAAAGTTGAAAGGTTGAGATGAAGAGAAAGAAAAAGCGAAGAATGACGGTTGATTTTTAGAAAAAAAGTAAATTTTGTGGCGGGCGTAGCTTTGCGGACGGGCGGACGGGACACCTCAAATAAACTTGTTGAATTTTCCCAAGAAAAGAAATATCATTACCCGCAAGATGTTGGTGGAAAGGATGAGTAAAAACTCATAAGCCTCGTGTCCGTGGTTCGAGTCCACGCACCGCCACCAATTGATTTCTAATGTAAGATTTTATTTTTTTCATCCTTATTATTAACCTGCAATCTTTTGAGCTGTGCAGGGCCTTTAACTCAGGCCAATTACGATGCAAGGGAATCTTACCGCCCACAACAGTCTAAAGACGGTTTCAAAGGGGGCAAAGAAATGGGTCCTATTACGGGAGGATTTTAGATGCAAAGGACTTTATCAATTGTTAAACCGGACGGGGTAAATAAAAATCTCATTGGCGAGGTGATAAAGAGGTTTGAAAACGCCGGGCTTAAAGTGGTTGCCCTGAAGATGGCGCATCTCGCCAAAAAACAGGCAGAGGGGTTTTATGCGGTTCATCGGCAGAGGCCGTTCTTTGACAGCCTGACTACCTTCATGTGTTCAGGGCCTATAGTGCCGATGGTCTTGGAAGGGAAAGATGCAATTAAAAAGGTGAGGGATATCATGGGGGCGACAAACCCGAAAGATGCAGCGCCGGGCACCATAAGAAAAGACTTTGCAGATTCAATTGAATCAAATATCGTTCACGGCTCAGACGCCCCGGACACGGCAGCCTTTGAAATAGGTTATTTTTTTAACGCAACTGAAATTTTGCGATAAGGGGTTTGCAATGGAATCTATTGATAAAATAAAGGCTCATTATAATTTCACAACAGGGGATGCGGCTAATCTTAAACAACTCAAGCCCCTGATGGAAAAGCATAAGGATGATTTTCCCAAGGAGTTTTACAATTACATAAAACACCTTGAGGATACTCCAAAGTTTCTTAAAAATGAAGAAATTATAAAAAGGCACCAGGACGGACTTAAGCAATGGTTTGTAGACCTCTTTTCAGGCGAATACAGCACTCAATACTTAAGAGATATTGAGCGCATAGGCTATGCGCATGTAAAAATAAACCTTCCCGCCCATTATGTCAATGCCGCCATGCATTTTGTAAGGCAATACTGTTTGAAGATTCTTGAAAAAGGGTTTTGCACAGACATTAACGAATGCAGATATTTGGCAAAATCAGTTGATAAAATCATAGATATAAACCTTGATGTCATTACAAGCTCATTCATAGAGGAGGAAATAAAAACATATTTTCTCTCCGAGAGGGTAGAATCCTATCTAATACAATTTGCCAACAGATTTGCATACGGCCTGAATCTCATACTTGTAATGGGTCTTGTAATCATGGGCGTAATGGTAATGGGCCTTTTTGCCTATGATGTGAGCCATATCTTTGCAGGCGATATAGAAAAAGGGCTCCTCGGCACTTTAGGATCGCTCTTGATGATGTGGGTTGTCATAGAGCTTATGGATACAGAGGTCAAACACCTCAAGGGCGGCAAGTTTGCCACAAAGGTATTTATAAGCGTGGCGCTGGTTGCCGTTATCAGGAAATTGCTTGTAACCACACTCAAGGCCGAGGCATTGGAATCTCAGCTGTCCGTTATACTTATAGCTGCAATTGCCGTGCTTGGGATAATTTACTGGTTAATAGCAAAGATAGAAAAAACAGAGTAAATTGCCCGGCAAATCTAATCCTATTTTATCACCGGATAATGCCATTCAATCTTTTGCATAATTGTTGGTCCCGTATGTTTGCCAACTAAAAACTTTCTGACATTTCCAACTTTTTCAGGCGGAAAAGGCTCATAGTTGGACGGCTCTTTGATTACGCCGTCAACATGAATTCCTGATTCGTGGCTGAAGGCCATGTCTCCCACAATCGGCTTGTCAAGGGCAACAGGCCGCCCGGAAAATCGGGAGACAAGAAACGAGAGCTGCTTGAGCATTTTGGTATTGACGCCGGTTTTTATGCCTTCTAATTTTTCCAAA
>JACPZB010000035.1 GCA_016195725.1 Deltaproteobacteria bacterium
GACAGGCAGCTTCGGCTTATACAACAGGTTGCAAAGACAAAGATAACGCGGGGAAAACTGCCGTCCGTGCAGGAGATTCAGGAGGCAAGGGTTGAGCGTTTGAAGGAAAGGATTCAGGAGTTTGTTGATGATAAACGTTTTGATGCATATCTTGCTATGACTGAAAAACTTTCAGACGGTCTTCAGCCCATAGAGGTTGCAGCAGCGCTTTTAAAGTTCCAGCTTGAAGGATTCGGCGCGGAAGCAGAGGCAAGAGGAGGCGAGCCGTCTCTTAATGAAACAGGCGCCCCTCCCGGCATGGCAAGGCTTTTCATAACAGTCGGCAGAGAGCAGAGGATAAGGCCGGGGGATATAGTAAAACTCATTGCAGACAAAACCGGTCTGAGCGGCAAGGCCATTGGCAATATTAAGATACTGGAAAAGTTTACCTTTGTTGAGGTGCCGAGAGATTCTGCTGAAAAGGTAATAGATGCCCTGCAAAAAAGCATGATCGGGGGAAGGAAGATTTCCGCTGCGCCGGCAAGGCCGCGCTGAGGGTGTGGTGTCAAGGTGGTTGCCGAAAATTTTACTCGAGTATTGGTAAAATTTGTTTAACATATATTATTTATCGTATTATTTATATGTAATACATGAAGGAGGTTTTTAAATATGCTGGCAGTTCGTTTAGATAAAGAAATGGGAAAACAGCTTGAGGAATTAGCAAACAAGACGCATCGCCCCAAGAGTTATTATGTAAAAGAGGCTGTTAAACGATATCTGGAAAAGCAGACAGACTATGAAATAGATGTTTTTCCCCTTTGTCCAAATCTTTACCGCCATGTGCCGGCACAGAAAGGGTTTTGCTATCCCTAATCATTATATGGCGGCTGTTTTTATTTTGTTCAACCTCCTCCCATTCTTTTCAAAAGCCCTATAAGCTCCCGTTCTGTCGTAGCTAACTAATGCAACATTGCGTTGTGTTGTCAAGACAAGCCAAATAAATGATTGAATGGCGTTTAAAATAGTGATAGAAAGGTAGCGAATAAAAGTAGGTAGTAGGCAGTAGACAGGTAACAGACAATATGGAACAGTATTTTTCCTGTCTACTGTATGCTGTCTACTAATTACTATCTTTAGGAGGTTGAAGATGGGTCTACTGGAAAATAAAAAAGGTATCATATTCGGCGTTGCCAATGAAAGAAGCATTGCATGGGCTATTGCACAGACGTTGCATAAGGAAGGCGCGGAGCTTGCATTTACATACCTGGGCGAGGCGCTTAAGGAAAGGGTCACACCACTTGCACAAGGCATTGACTCAAAACTGATTCTGCCCTGCGATGTCGCAAAAGATGATGAGATAGATGCGGTGTTTAACAAGCTAAAAGATACATGGGGCGGGCTGGACATACTGGTTCATTCCGTTGCCTTTGCGAATAAAGATGAGCTTAAAGGCATGTATGTAAATACCTCAAGAGAAGGATTTAGATTAGCAATGGACATCAGCGCGTATTCATTTGTCGCCCTGACAAAAAGGGCATATCCATTGATGGAAGGCAGAAATGGAAGTATCATGACCCTTACCTATCTTGGCAGTGAGAGAATAATTCCTAATTATAATGTTATGGGTGTTGCAAAGGCAGCACTTGAGGCAAGCGTGAAATATCTTGCAGCAGATCTGGGACAGAAGAATATTAAGGTTAATGCAATCTCTGCAGGCCCAATAAGAACCTTAGCGGCCATGGGTATATCAGGTTTTAGAGATATACTCAGCATTGTGGAACAAAAGGCGCCATTAAGAAGAAATGTAACAGCAGCGGATGTTGCAAAGACAGCGCTCTATCTCTGCAGCGACCTGTCCGGCGGAGTCACCGGTGAGATTATCTATGTGGATGCTGGATATAATATTGTGGGAATATAGACAGTAGAAAATAGGAATTTAACAAAGGATGGTTACAAGGCAGCTGAAAATCATATCCGGAGGCCAGACAGGGGCTGATAGGGCTGCTTTAGATGCAGCAATAGAATTAGGGTTAGATTACGGCGGCGCTATCCCCAAAGGTCGCATTGCTGAAGATGGGGCACTTGATACAAGATACGAAAGGATGACCGAATTATATACAGCAGATTATGATGCGCGCACAGAAAAGAATGTCTTAGATGCCGATGCGACACTCATATTTACTTCCGGAGTAGTCGGAGGCGGCTCTTCATTAACCGTTGAACTTGCCAGAAAATACAAAAGGCCATTTTTGCATATTAATTTTAACGCCCTGTCGGAAGATGAGGCCATGAAAATGGCAGAAAAGTGGTTAAATAAGGTTTCCCCTGATATTCTTAACGTGGCTGGTTCAAGGGAATCAGCATCAAAGGGGATATATGAAAAGGTGTATAGGGTTCTGAAAGGTGTTTTTCATTAAAACCGGCCAAGATGCATTTTAAAACAATTCTTATGACAATCCCGACAAAACAATCCCTTCTTCAATTCATGCAGCAGGTCAATAGGCCTCTATCCTTGAAAGAATTGATGCGTCAGATGCTGATCCCCAAAGAAGAGCGGGAAGTATTCAAAAGGCTGATAAAGGATTTGGTTCAAGAGGGTGAAGTTATAAAGATAAGAGGCGAACGGTATGGCCTTCCACTCAAGATGAATCTCGTCGTTGGCGAGCTTTCGTGCCACCCCAATGGCTTTGGTTTTGTAGCGCCTGAAGAGGGCGGAGAGGATATATTTATCAATCCCAGAAACATGAAAGGCGCAATGCACAAAGATAAGGTTGTAGTAAGGAGTGAAGGCCGCAGCAAGGGCAATGGAAAGAGAGAAGGGAGAATTTTAAGGATTCTGGAGAGGGCGCATAAGACCATTGTTGGGAGGTTTGAAAAGGGAAAGGGATTTGACGTTGTCATACCGTCAGAGAAAAGGATTTTGCAAGAGATTATAATTCCTGCAAAAGATGCCAAAAATGTGGAAGAAGGCAAGATAGTAGAGGCTGAGATAATAAGATGGCCGGGGGAGCGCACTGCCCCTCTCGGCAGGATTGTTGCAGTCCTCGGAGAGCCTGATGACCCGGATGTGGAGATAGAGGTTATAGTAAAGAAATATGAACTATCCCACAGATTTCCGCATAATGTCATTTTGGAGGCAAAGGAGATTTCGCAAGAAGTAGCAGAACACGATATTCTCGGCAGGGTTGATTTACGGGAGAGAACTACCTTTACTATTGACGGAGAGACAGCAAAGGATTTTGATGATGCGGTTTCCATAGAAAAATTAGATCATGGCTACAGATTGCGGGTATCCATTGCAGATGTAGCTCATTATGTAAGAGATGGGAACAACCTGGATAAGGAGGCGCATAAGAGAGGGACAAGCGTTTATTTCCCGGACAGGTGCATCCCGATGCTACCTGAGGCTTTGAGTAACGGAATCTGCAGCCTTAATCCACATGTTGACAGGCTTACGGTTACTGCTGAAATGGATTTTGACCATCAAGGCAATGTTACGCACAGCAAGTTTTATGAAAGTGTTATAAAAAGCTGTGAGAGGCTTACTTACACTAAGGTGAGGGATATTTTTGCCAACCCCCTTTCTCCCCCCTTTGGGGACAGATTTCAAATCTGTCCCCAGGGGCAGGGTGGGTTAATGGAGAGGTACAGCCATATAATGGAAGACCTGAAAACCATGCAGGAGCTTTGCCTCAAGCTCAGGCAAAAAAGGGGCGAGATGGGTAGCATTGACTTTGACCTCCCTGAGCCGCAGATAATCATTGACATAGAGGGAAGGGTTGAGGATATTGTAAAATCTGAGAGAAATATCGCCCATCAGATGATAGAGGAATTCATGCTCGCAGCTAATCAGGCAGTGGCAACCTATGTGACTAAAAAAAGGCTCCCCTTTTTATACAGGGTTCATGAAGAACCTGATGCAGAGAGCATGCATGAGTTTAAAGAATTTATCAGAAATTTTGGATGCAATCCCCTCTTCCCCCCCTTTGGGGACAGATTTCAAATCTGTCCCCAGGGGCAGGGTGGGTTAAAGAAATTAAGTCCAAAGGTTCTTCAAAATGTGTTATCAGAGGCAGAGGGAAAACCAGAGGAAAAACTTATAAACCACATCCTGCTCCGCTCCATGAAGCAGGCAAGGTATTCTGAAAAAAACATCGGCCACTTCGGCCTTGCCTTTGAATATTACACCCACTTCACATCCCCAATCCGCAGATACCCTGATTTAATAGTTCACAGGATTCTCAAAAAAATAATAAAAGGGAGATATTCTGAGAAAGATAAAGAAGCCTGGGGAAAATCCCTTCCTGAGATTGCGGCCCATACATCAAATAGGGAGAGAAATGCCATGGAGGCAGAGAGGGAGATAGTTGATCTCAAAAAGGCCCAGTTTATGAAAGACAAAGTTGGAGAGGTTTATAACGGTATTATATCCGGCGTTACAAGCTTTGGCCTCTTTGTAGAACTTGAGGAGTATTTTGTAGAAGGGCTTGCGCATGTGGGGAACATGAAAGATGACTATTACATCTTTATGGAAAAAGAGCACTCTCTTATCGGGGAACGCACAAAAAAAAGATACAGGATAGGGGACAGGGTAAGAGTTATGGTGGCAAATGTAGATTTAGAACGCAGGCAGATAGATATGGCGCTGGAAGGGGAGAAGAAGGGAAAGGGGAAGAAAAAATGACCTTCTTAAGAATCTATCTTGCGTATAAAAACATTCAGAGGCTCCGCCAGATTATCACGATCCTCATCAGGCACGGCTTTTATCCTTTCATAGAGAGGATACACCTTGCTAAACTCGTATCTTTCCCGCAAAGGATTGTGGGGAAAAAGGCCTTTACGGAGCAGGAGGCTATATCTTTCGCTGAGAGAACAAGGCTTGCCTTTGAAGAGCTTGGCCCGACCTTTATTAAATTTGGCCAGATACTATCCACACGACCCGATATCCTGCCAGAAGAATTTATAAAGGAATTTTTAAAGCTTCAGGATGAGGTTCCACAGTTTCCCTTTCAGGATGTGGTCAGGGTGATAGAGCGGGAGTTTAAAAGACCGGTAAAAGAATTATTTAAAAAAATAGATGAAAAGCCAGTTGCTGCTGCCTCCATTGCCCAAGTTCACAGGGCAATTACAATGGATGGAGAGAGAGTCGTTATAAAGGTTCAGAGGCCGGAGATAGAGGGGGTAATTGAGGCTGACATAGCTATCCTTAAATATCTGGCAAGGCTCTTTGTAAAATATATTCCTGAGAGCAGACTTTACGACCCTGTAGGGATGGTTGAGGAATTTGCAGTGACCATAAAAAGGGAGATGGATTTTACATTGGAGGCGAGCTACACAGCAAGATTCAGGAAAAACCATTCAGATGACCAGAGGGTTCTTATACCTGCTGTTTACTGGAATCTTACAGGCAAAAGGGTTATTACCATGGAAAGGATAAAGGGGATAAAGGTGGATAATGTGGAAAAACTTAAGAAGAGCGGGATTGATACAGAAAAGATAGTCCATATTATAGCAGATGTCCTTTTCAGACAGGTCTTTGAATTCGGAATCTTTCACGGAGACCTTCACTCAGGAAACATATTTGTTGTAGGGCCTGAGAGGGTTGCCTTCGTGGACTTCGGGATTGTCGGGATGGTGGATAAGGAGATGCAGGAAAATCTGGCAGATATATTTGTCGGCCTTGTGAGCGAAGACTACGAACTCCTTACAAAGGTTTATCTAAAAATGGGGATTCTGCCGGAGGATATAGATGAGGCGTCATTCAGGAGGGAATACAAGGCTATGCTCTTTGCCTATTTCGGCAAACCCTTTAAGATGACGAGTGTTGGCGAAGTGCTTATGAACTATATAAGGCTTGCCTCTCAATACCATATAAGGACGCCGATGGAGCTGCTCCTTCTGGACAAGTGCATCTTTGAACTGGAGGGGTTGGGAAGGCTCCTCCACCCTGAGGTAAATGTCCTTGTAGAGAGCCAGCCCTTTGCCCAGGGGCTTATATCAAAGAGATACGGTCCCGAGGCTATGGTAAAAGGCGCGGTTGCCACTGCAATGGAATACCAGACATTTATCCATTCATTCCCTCATCAGATGAGCCAGATACTGAAAAAGATGATGAGCGACAAGTTTACCATAGACTTTGTGCATAAGGGGCTTGAAGACCTCATGGGGGAGATGGACAGGTCATCCAACAGGCTCACCTTCGGCGTTATCGTTGCCGCGCTGATCATCGGTTCGTCTCTTGTCATGGCATTCGGAGGAGGGCCGAAATTTTTCGGATTTCCGTTTCTGGGGATCCTCGGATTTGTAGTTGCAGGTTTTCTCGGATTGTGGCTTGCGTTTTTGATACTCAGGTCTGGGAAGTTTTAAAAGCTGTGGCTGCTTTTCATAAGCATACTAACGCCAAGATAAGTAAATAGCACCACAAAAAACCCCACAACTGTCGCTATCGCCAAGCCCTTGCCGCGCCACTGTTTTATATAGTATGCGTGCATTGCGCCTGCATAATAAAACCAGACAATAAATGACCAGACGACCTTCGGCTCCCAGAGCCAGTATGCGCCCCAGGCAAGGTATGCCCACACTGCGCCTGCGAACATGGAGGCGGAGAAAAAACAAAAGCCCCAGAGGATGCTGCGATGAGCAATGTCCTGAAAATCTTTGTAGGGGAGGGGCGCCTGCCCCCGAATGCTTTTATTGGGGATGCCACCTCCCGATTTGGCTTCGGAAATCAAATATAAAACCGCCCCTGCAAACGCCAGCGTAAAAAGCGCATAGGCTGCGAATGATGATATGACATGGCTTTCAAACCAGCGGGTTTTTAAAATTAACGTCAATGGTTTGGATGACGTTTCATTGAGTTGGGCAAAAATCATGGTCAGAACAGCAACCGGAACGGTTATAAGCTCTGTAAACCTTTCGCTGTATCTGAATATCACAATAGTGCTTACAAGCACAGTTGACCAGCTGTAAAAAAGAAGGGTTTCATACATGGCCAGCATCGGCGCATGGCCTGATTCGTATGTTCGTATGGATAAGGCAATCGTATGAAAAAGAAGGCCGATTACCATGGCAGATTTTGAAAAAAATTCAAAAATATCTTTTTTAATTATGTGGTAGAGGATAACAAGAAAAAAAGTTAGTGCGTATAGAATTAGGGTGCTGAATATCAATAACTGCATCTATCTCCCCTTCTCTTCCCCCCAGATAAACTTATGCATCTGGGGTTGAAGCCTTACCTTAAGCCCGTCTGCAAGTATCCATTTTGCAAGCTCTTGAGCAGGCATGGCAGGATATACCGGAGCAAAAAGAATCTTTGAGATTTTGTCCTTGATGCACCTTTCCAAAAAATCCCGGGCAAATTCATAGTCCTTCCTGTCTGCTATAACAAATTTTATTTCGTCCTGCAATGCAATAAAATTAAGATTTTCCATGAGAAAACTTCCGTCATAGCCGCTTGACGGACATTTTACATCCACTATCTTAATAACGCGCGCATCAACTGATTTAAGGCCTATACTCCCATTGGTTTCCAGAAGCGCCTCGTAGCCTCGTTTCAGCAGCTTGTTGATAAGCGCCGGAGTTTCTTTTTGAGACATCGGTTCGCCGCCGGTAATCTCTACCAGCTTGCAATTAAATTTTTTTACTTCTCTGATTATTTGCTCGATAGAAAAATCTTCGCCCTGCTCAGAAGTCTGGGCGTATGTTGTATCACACCAGCGGCATCTTAGATTGCAGCCTGCAAGCCTTATAAAAATGCAGGGAAGTCCTGCATACGTGGATTCGCCCTGAATGCTGAAAAATATCTCAGACACCCTCATATATTTATTAAGGAAGATTCAAAAATCGATCCCGTATTTAATACTGGGCACAAGTCAAAATTATCGCATCTGTTCAAGAATAAGCACATTATATCTTCTGGAGAGACTAAACTCAAATAAGTGTCCCGGACAATACTTTTGAGACAATGCCCCTTTCTGATGGTATTGGTAAGATGTTAAATATTAGAGAGACTGATGCGGCCTGATCTGATTATAATATACCATTCACTTATTAAGTTCTCTATTGAAATCTTCGGGGTAAAGCAACAAATCTTCCTACGCAAACAGAAACTCATTATGCAGCTTTGGGGTATTTGGGTTTATTGTAAAGTGTAGTATTAAAATCTGATGGCAATATCCCCTTATTGCCTCAAATGTATCTGAGATTTCTCACCACAGAGGATCCGAAAGATTAGTCCATAGGGCATCTTTCGATAAGGCATTAAAGCGCGGGCTCTCCTGTTAGGTTGAAGAGTCTGTTTTTTCATAAGCTATTAAGGGCTTGCAATATCAGCCGCCTTCTGCTAAATTTATGCAAAGCTCTAACAGGAGGCCATAATGGCTTTTGAACATCTTGAAGAAAAGGAGGCAGTTGAAATTGCCTCTCTCATAGAGAAAAATGGTTTTGCCTTTTATTCCATCCTTGCAGATAGAGCTGAGGATGAGGCAGTAAAGGCTGTATTTAAAAAACTTGCGAAGGATGAAAAGAGGCATATGAAGATATTGGAAAACAAATATTATCCTGAGGCAGGTTTTGGAGAACAGATTACTGACGAGGAAATTGCTATAGAGGATTATGTCTTGAGGACTGCGGACCCCAAAATATTTACTGAAGAGGTAAATGTGGAAAAACTTGTCCATGTCATAGACAGCATCAAAAAGGCTGTGATACTGGCAATCCATACAGAAAGGTATGCATCAGAGTATTTTGAAGATATGGCTAAAAAGGCGTCGACCGAAGATGGCGCTAAAATGTATAAGGAGTTAGCAGATGAAGAAAGGGCACATGCGCGGGAGTTGGAGGTAATATTGAAGTCCATATAATAACTTCAGAGCTTTATTTTTTTATCCTTGCCAATACGCTCTTTCCATGAGCCTCAAGCCCTTCTACCTCGGCAAATCTTGCCACATTTCTTCCGAGCCTCTTAAGTCCTTTTATAGAAAAGGCAAGCACGTTTGACCTCTTTATAAAATCTTCAACGCCAAGCGGCGATGAAAACCTTGCTGTGCCGCCGGTCGGAAGCGTATGGTTCGGGCCTGCCATGTAATCACCCAATGCCTCTGGCGTATTGTGCCCTAAAAATATTGCGCCGGCATTTTTAATCTTTTTTAAAAGCTCAAAGGGTTTTCTTACAAAAAGCTCCAGATGCTCTGGGGCTATTTGGTTGGATAAACTTGCTGCCTCAGCCAAACCATTTGTAATAATGATTGCGCCATATTTAGCTATAGAACTTCTGGCGATGGCCTGCCTCTTAAGATGCCTTATCTGGTTTGAAACCTCTTTTGCTGCAGTCTCTGCCATCTTTCTTGAGGTTGTCAGAAGAATGCTGGACGCAAGTTCGTCATGCTCTGCCTGGGATAATAAGTCGGCAGCAATCCATGAAGGCTCTCCGCTGCCATCATTTATGACCAATATCTCGCTTGGTCCCGCAATCATGTCAATATCCACTAAGCCGAATACCAGTTTCTTTGCAGTTGCAACATAAATATTCCCCGGCCCGACAATTTTATCAACCGTTGGGATAGTCTCTGTGCCATAGGCAAGGGCAGCAATGGCCTGGGCTCCGCCAATCTGATAAACTTCATCTATCCCTGCAACATGAGCTGCTGATAGGACATAGGGGTTTATACCATTTTTAGACGGCGGTGTTGCCATGATAATCTCTTTAACGCCTGCAATCTTTGCAGGTATTGCATTCATCAAAACAGTGGATGGGTAGACAGCCTTGCCGCCAGGGACATAGATGCCGATCCTCTCTAAAGGTGTAACCCTCTGGCCAAGTATAGTTCCATCCTTTTCAGTAAAGGCCCAGGAGTTAGAAAGCTGCATCTTATGGAATTTTTCAATCCTCTTTGCAGCAAGTTTTAGAATCGCCAAATCCTTTTTAGGGATTTTCTTTATTGCCTTCTGTATCTCTTGACTCTTGACCCTTAACCCTCGCCCCTGCCTTATTCTGACGCCGTCAAATCTCTCTGTATATTTCAAAAGACTTTTATCGCCATTCTTTCTGATATCCTTGAGAATGTCATTTACAGAAGCCTCTACCTGCGAGATGTCGGATTCGCTTCTTTTAAGGATAACATCAAGGACCTGAACTAACACTTTTTCCTTTGTAGAAAAAATCCTCATAATCGCCACATTTTATAGAAGAATGACTGGCAGTGCAAGTGTAATTTATCTGCATCAAAAACTATGACTCCAAAGAAATAAAAAAGAGGAGACATCAAAATCTTATGCCCCCTCTTTCTGTAGATGTTTGTTTTTTTGCAGTAGCTGTTTATATGGTTGCCAAGGACGTAATGTTGGCATGCGCTGCAATCTCTTTTAGCTTATTCAAAGTCTTTGCTTCAATCTGCCGAATTCTTTCCCTGCTGACCCCAATTGATTTCCCAATGGACTGCAGTGTCTGCGCCTCTTCTTTTTTATCAAAACCAAATCTGCGGCGTATAACGGCCCTCTCTCTATCATCGAGCATTTTCAGCCAGTCCTGCACTTTTTCGTATCTTATTGACTGGTTTATTAATTCTATCGGTTGTTGAACTGTAGTATCCTCTATAAGGTCTAAAAGTGATTGGTCGCCGTCATCCATGATAGCAGCCTCAAGAGAACAGCTCTTTTTCATTATGGTACTGAGTTTTTTTATATACCGTCCGGACAAACCTGTTTTTTCAGAAAGCTCTATTATCTCCGGCTTTCTCTTTAATGTGGCCGTAAGCTCCCTCGTTGCCTTCATAAGCTTTGATATGTCTGCTGTCACATGTATTGGAACCCTTACTACATTTACCTGATTGATTATTGCCCTTTCAATGGCCTGCTTTATCCAGAAGGTGGCGTAGGTGGAAAATTTACATCCTTTTGTTGGTTTAAAATGTTCAACTGCCTGGATAAGCCCGATATTGCCCTCTTCAACAAGATCATGAAGCGGCAGCCCCCTCTGCACATGGCGCTTTGCAATGTTAATAACCAGACGGAGATTGGCTTCAATCATTCTCCTTCTTGCCTTTTTATCCCCTTTAGCAATTTTTCTTGCAAGTTTTTTTTCTTCTTCAGCGGATATAAGAAGGGGATGCTGCCTGATATCTTTAAAATAAAGCCTTATGGAATCAGCTGCAATGCCGTTGTCCCTTTCTTCTTTTTTCCAGAAACCCTCCCTTGCCGCCTTTTTTATATTCCCCTCTTCATCCAATGTGCTTGCAAGTTTTAATCGGTTGCTATAAGGGAGAGGCCATCTGGGTAAGAATCGTTGTGTTGTTTTTTTGACAGCTGTTTCTAAGACAATATCCTTATTGCCTTTTATTTCAAAACTTTCCGCATTTCTGCATCTTAGCATCTTCATCTTTACTATCCTCCTCTTTGAGATTTTTCTTTGTTAGTGTTTGAACAGTTATTCTTTCTTATATAGTGAGAGCAATAAATAACTTGTAGGGCAAGCCTTTAGCCCCTGATAGATTCAATCAGGGGTTATTTTTCAGGGCTAAAGCCTGACCTACGGCAGGTTATTTATCGCCGTTGTTTATTACCGTTAATAGTTAATACAGCAAGAGTAGTGCCAGAGAAAATTTTCTTAAGTTATAATGAGTTATAAAAAACAAGGGAGTTCAAGAATGACTGATTGGTAAGATTATTGCCAGTTTATACGGTAAGAACCTTACCATGTCACCACGACATACCAGAAGGCATTCTGTTTATTAGTTGGGATAAATCTATTGGCAGTGGAAGTGCGCTAAGATTTGTTTTGTATGATTTTTTTATTTAAGGAAGATTTTTGCGGGAATTGACTTTTTCGGGAGAATTGCTTGAGGATCTGTATTTCTTAATCTTTTCTCTTAAGGTAAGGCGTGATATGCCAAGGATTTTTGATGCCCGGGTTATATTGCCCTTGACCTTATTGAGGGTGTTTAGGATATGAACCATTTCTACTGCCTCAAGTGTCATGTCATCGGAAGAGGCAGGAATATTGAGTGGAACTGGAAATGAGGCTTCTTTAGTAAATTCCAAAGGCAGTTGTTCGGGTGTTATTTCTTCGGTATTTGCAACTATCATTGCCCTCTCAATTACATTTTTAAGCTCCCGTGTATTCCCCGGCCATGAATATTTCAAAAATATTTCCTTACTTTTCTCGGATAACCTTTTAATGTTCTTTCCATAGGCTTTGTTGTTTTCATGTATAAAATGTTCTGCCAGCAGCAATATATCTTCCTTTCTCTCCCTCAGGGGCGGTATGTTTATTACCATAACCTTCAGCCTGTAGTACAGATCCTCTCTAAATCTCTTTTCCTTTACCATGGCCTCAAGATTCTTGTTTGTGGCGGCAATTACCCTTACATCTACCTTTATGTCCCGTATCCCTCCAACCCTGCGAAATGTCCTATTCTCAAGGACTTGAAGGATTTTAGGCTGAAGCCTTATATCCATGTCGCCTATTTCATCAAGAAATATAGTGCCGCCGTCAGCTACTTCAAAGAGTCCCTTTTTGGCCTGTTTGGCATCTGTAAATGCCCCCTTTTCGTAACCAAACATTTCTGTTTCGAGGAGGGTGTCAGGTATGGCGCTGCAGTTCAACTTGATAAATGGGTTGGTGTTTCTGTTGCTTAAAAAATGGATTGCATTGGCTACAAGCCCCTTTCCTGTGCCGGTCTCGCCCTGAATCAACACAGATGTGTTTGAGGTCTTTGCCACCATGTCGATAAGTTCAGTAATCTCTTTTAAGCTTTTACTGGCACCCACCATCGGCAGATATTGATATTCGTCTCTTTGGTAAGAAGATGGCTCTGATAGGAGTTTTTTGGCTTCACCGCCTGCTTGTTTTCGTTCTATGGCATAGCGCATAGAGCGCATCAGCATTTCACCATCAACCTGTCCTTTGATAAGATAATCCTGGGCGCCTTCCCTCACTGCCTTAACTGCCAGCGTTTCATCCGCAAGGCCGGTAAGCACGACAATTGGCACCCCCGGCATTTGGCTGTAAATCTGCTTGAAGGTTTCAATCTCAGAGCTGTCTGGCAATATGAGATCCAACAAGACAATATCGAAATGCTCTTTCAGGAGATGTTTCAGTGCCTCTGAAAGGCGTATGACATGCGTGAAGGAAAAGGCATCTTTGTCGCTGCTGTCGAGTAGCATTTCCTTTATAAGACGGGCATCTGCAGGATTGTCCTCAACCAAGAGGATTTTGATTGTCTTTTTGTGCATCTTGTTTTCTCTTTTATTTTGGCGGCAATTTTACAACAGAAAGCCAGAATTCTTCAACTGCCTCTACTATTCTCATAAATTGTTCCAAATCAACAGGTTTTTTAATATACGCATTTACATGGAGATTATATGCCTTGAGTACATCTTTTTCATCATCGGAAGTTGTAAGAATAACTACAGGGATTCTCTTCAGGTCAGGGTCTTTTTTAATCTCTGCCAATACCTCTCTGCCGTCCTTTTTCGGCACATTCAGGTCAAGGAGGATAAGATCAGGACGGGGGGCGTTTGCATGTTTGCCGATATGCTGCAGAAAGGCCATTGCCTCTTCGCCATCCGAGACCACATGCACATTATTCAGCATCTTGGCATCCTTAAAAGCCTCTTTTGTAAGCCGTATATCGGCAGGGCTGTCCTCCACCATCAAGATTTCAATCATCCTGTTGTTTGGGTAAATGCTCATTTTTCTCTCCTCTGTGGTATAGTAAAATAAAATGTTGAACCTTTTCTCTCCTCTGATTCAACCCATATGCGCCCTCCATGATTTTCTACAATTTTTTTGCAAATTGCCAAGCCGATGCCTGTGCCAGAGTATTCACTCTTGCCATGAAGACGTTGAAATATTATAAAGATGCGGTCGTGATATTTTGGGTCAATGCCTATGCCGTTGTCGCGGACAGAAAAAAGCCATTCGTGATCCCTTTCTACAGCAGAAACATGAACGCACGGTGGAGTTTCCTGGTTATATTTGATGGCATTGCTGATAAGATTCATCAGCACTTCCTCCAACTGCGTAGCATCAGCTATAATGAGAGGCAGGGGGTCGTGTGTTACAACAGATCTTCGTTCATCAATCAAGACCTTCAGATTTGCAAGGGTACGATTAAAGATTTGGCCACAAGATACTTCTGCTAACACTTTATTGCGAGAACCCACCCTTGAGTAGGTGAGGAGGTCGTTGATAAGTGTCTGCATCCGGTTTACGCCATCCACTACATAAGAGATAAATTCATCAGCATCTCTGTCCAGCTTCCCTTTGTACCGCCTGGCCAATAACTGCACATAGCCTCCCACTATACGCAGCGGCTCCTGCAGGTCGTGGGATGCCACATATGCAAACTGCTCAAGCTCGGTATTGGAGCGTTCCAGGTCAATGGCATGTTTTGCCACTGCCTCTTCTGCTTCTTTACGCACTGAAATCTCCCACTGGAGCTGTTTATTGACGGATTTTAATTCTGCCGTCCGTGTTTCAACCAGCTCCTCAAGATGCTCTTGGTATTTCCTGATTTCATCTTCTATGAGCTTACGCTCTTTGATTTCTTTATTCAGCCTCTGATTTACCTGAGCAATATCTCTTTCTTTGTTTCGTGCCGTTTGGGCAAAATAAACCGCAAAGGCGAGGATAAAAGATATAATAGCGCCAGTAACCAAGGCCGCCAGAGGCAGAGAAGACGACATTTCAGCCGAATGTCCTTGTTTCGGCCATACCCGCACGCGCCAGATTGCGCCGTATTGATTGAATTCAATCTCCTGGCCCAGTTCCACCTCAATATGTCTATCATTATTGCTTCTATAAATTTCGTCCTTTTCTTTGACAACCGCAAAAGAATTTCCCTCTATAATATTTTTGTGTATCATGGAATCAAACAGATCCTTGCTTATGAATGTGCCGACAACAAAACCTTTAAGCTTATTTTTATAAACAATCGGCACGCTTACAGAAAACCCTCTTATGCCCTGTGCTACATCTCTGGGGCCTGAAAAATAAATATCTTGTTGTGCTTTCATCATGTTAAACATTTCCTGTTGCCGCTTATTCAATTCAAAATAATTATTTGCAACATTTCCATTCTCTTGTGAAATAATCCAATGTCTATGCAATGCCGGTTGTATTACTTCAATAGCATGGAAACCGGCAAAGTGTTCAATATAAAGCCTTGCATCGTATTCCCATCCTTTCTTGGAGGTTTTTTCAGTGGTTCCTAAACGGTTTGCCATGCGGATAAGGGACTGGATTCTTAATTCCAGGCTGTCTTTGATGGCGTCACTTATACCCAGAGTTTTTTCTCGAACCAATTTTTCAACATGGATGTATTCCTGCACAACCAGTGCCTGCCATAGGCTTACGGTAACCGCAATAACACTGAGGCCGGCGGCAACGGGAAACCATTGTGGCAGGTCGGTCTTTTTAAGCTGCCCCTGTCTCCAGGCAAATACGAGGGTACTTAAACCAATTATTGTAAAACCAACTGCCGTATGAAGCACCATGCCAATGCCAAGAAAACTTTCCCATATATAAATCCCCGTAAACCCTGTGATATATCCTAATATTGGAATAGCGCCAAAAGTGGTGATTATTGAACCAATACATCCTGAGATAAAATTGGGGGCATTGCTTGTCCAACGCCTTCTCATAAGGAAGAGTGCCATACCTGTAAGTATAAAGCTTAGGGCAGTATTAGGCGCCATTCGGCCGGGGTATCGCATTGTTTCAGAGATGGTGTGTTTCATCAAAAGTTGGTCAATATTTAAATCAATGACGATGTATTGTAAAAGCGTCAGGGACCCTATGATAGCAATCATTATTCCGCTTGCCGTTGCAAAAATTGGCAGGCCAAAGGCCGCTGCAAGAAGGCCAATGCCGCTGAGTATAAAGGATAATGCAGTGTTATACTCCATTGCTGCGAGTGAGGGATGCACCTTGATTAAAGTCAAATTATGCGTGTGCCACCCAATTACTGCAATCAGCCCTAACACAAGAGAGAATACCCCTGTAAAGATGAGGAGGGGTTTTTGCCATGAGGATAAAAGGTTTTCTTTTAACATACCGATTGCATGATTAAAGAAAGGCAAAGCAGAATATTAGCTTAAATCAGCAGACGAGACTTTTACCCCCTTACTAAAAATTTTGGTGTTGGAGGCGCTTGTAAGACTTGACGAGGTATTTTATAAACAAGCAAATGAGATTGCAATCTTTTTCTGACATAAGTCTTATATTGTCTTTTAATCTCTCCTGTGGCATATTCTTTCCCATATGAACACCGTTAGACCTGACACATTTTACCTATACTGTTATTATTAGGGATAGATACCTATAACTGAAATGGAAAACAAGTAAACCCGCTGTCATTAAGATAATAGCATCAAGTTTACCTTTTTTACCTTTAGCCAACAAAGGAGGTCTAACGGGGTGAAATGTCCCTTTTGCAGCCATACAGAAGACAAGGTCATTGATTCCAGACTTTCGCAGGATGGCGATGTTACACGTCGTCGGAGAGAATGTCTGAAATGCGGCAAACGTTTCACAACCTATGAAAGGGTTGAAGAGACCTTGCCGCTTGTTATTAAAAAGGACGGCAGGCGGGAGCTTTTTGACAGGACAAAGATATTAAACGGCGTATTGAGGGCTTGCGAAAAAAGGCCTGTAGGGATTGAGGCTATAGAAAAGGCGGTTGACAAGATTGAAAAGGGGTTTTTAGAAATTGGAGAGAGGGAGATACAAAGCTCTGCTATAGGCAGCAGAGTAATGGAAGAGCTTAAAAAAGTTGATGAAGTAGCCTATGTCAGGTTTGCATCTGTTTACAGGGAGTTCAGGGATATAAATGAATTTATGAAGGAATTAAAGGGGCTCCTTGATACCAGCAAGAAGAAAAAGTGAAATCCGAAATCAAATATATGCAGCTTGCTCTCAGCCTTGCGAAGCAGGGTATTGGCAAGACAAGCCCTAATCCGGCGGTAGGGGCGGTCGTTGTAAAAAATGGCAGAATTGTCGGCAAAGGGTATCACAAAAAGGCAGGGTTTCCACATGCGGAGATAAATGCCTTAAAACAAGCGGGCAAAAAGGCAAATGGCGCAGAGATGCATATAACCCTTGAACCGTGCAATCATTTTGGGAGAACCCCTCCATGCACGGATGCTATAATTAAGTCAGGGATAAAAAAGGTTTTTGTGGGCATGGAAGACCCAAATCCATTGGTATCTGGAAATGGAATGAGGCGGTTAAGGAATGCCGGCATAAAAGTCCGGGCAGGAATTTTAGAAAAGGAATGTAAAGAGATAAATCAAGCATATATCAAATATATCACTACCAAAACACCGTTTGTAACTTTGAAACTTGCTGCAACCCTTGATGGGAAGATTGCAACTCTATCCGGAGAATCAAAATGGATTACAGGCGAGACAGCGCGCAAGTTTGCACACAAGATGAGGGCAGAGGCTGATGCAGTAATGGCGGGTATTGGAACTGTTTTAGCAGACGACCCTGAACTCACTGTGCGTCTTGTTAAAGGGGAAAACCCTGTAAAGATAGTGGTTGACAGCAGATTGAGGATACCTCTAATAGCAAAGGTTTTCAATGCCGGAAGAGGCAAAGTTATGATAGTAACAACCCGCGAGAGGCGAGAGGCAAGAGGCAAGAGGCGAAAGATAAAAAAAATAGAGGCTAAAGGCGCGGAGGTTTGGATGCTTCCTTCAAAAAAGAAAGAAGTAGATTTAACTGTGCTTGTGAAGAAACTTGGCAAAAGAGAGATAACAAACCTTATTATTGAAGGCGGCTCAACCCTTGCAGGATCAGCAATGAAACAAGGCATTGTTGACAAGATTGCAATTTTTTTTGCGCCAAAGATTCTTGGCAAAGAAGGCTTGCCAATGATAGGAGGGCTTGGTATAAGAAGACTTAAGGATGCAATTTGTTTGAGCAGACTTGAGTGCAGGAAGCTGGGAGATGATCTCTTGTTGGAGGGGTATTTAAAACCGTGACCGTTGTCCGTGTCTATATTTGTTTTGCGGTCACGGTAAACGGACACGATTCATGGAGTTTATATGTTTACGGGCATAATACACACCCTTGGCAAAGTTAAAGGGCTTGAAAAGAAGGACAAATCTGCCAGAATAACTATTGAGCATAGCGGCCTTGCTGGTGTAACCCCCCACACCAAAGCCTTTGGTATGGGGGTAAATATCGGGGATAGTATTGCAGTAGATGGTGTCTGTCTGACCATTGTAGAATTTTTCCCTGCTATTTTCACAGCAGATGTCTCTGAAGAAACCTTAAAATTTACCACACTGGGAGGCCTGAGGAGAGGGGCAGTAGTTAATCTTGAAAAATCGCTTACACCTTCAACACCTATTGGTGGGCATTTTGTTGCAGGCCATATAGACGGGGTTGGATTTATCGCAAAAAAGACAGCAGATGGTGAGTTTGCGATACTTGATTTCACCTTACCAAATAAATTACAAAGTCAGATAGTTAAAAAAGGCTCTGTTGCAGTGGACGGCATCAGCCTTACTGTAGCAGATATTATTGACAACGGCTTCAGAGTTGCAATTATTCCGTATACATTAAAGAATACCAACTTATCTCTTAGAAAAGAAGGGGATAAGGTCAATATAGAAACTGACATTATTGCAAAATATGTAGAAAGATTTTTAGTGCCATATAAAAAAAAGGGTGTTGAAGAGGCTTTCTTGAAAGAACATGGTTTTACCAAAGGTTGATGGCTTAAGGCTGAAGGTATTTTTGATAGGTTCTTTGCTTCCATCAGCTGTTAGCCTTAGGCCATTTGACTATATTTATCTTTGAGTTTGGCCAATATGTGTGTTAGGATAATCCGGTAAATTTGCATTACTTAGGTAGGTGAAGGAATATGGCAATAAAAAGGGTTGAAGAGGCAATAAAAGACATCAAAGAAGGCAAGATGGTTATCCTCGTTGACGATGAGGACAGGGAAAACGAGGGTGATTTAACCATTGCTGCGGAAAAAGTTACTCCTGAGGCCATAAACTTTATGGCAAAATTCGGCCGCGGCCTTATATGCCTCACCCTGACAGAGGAAAAGGCAGATGAACTTGATTTAAGGCCAATGGCAGCGGAGAATACCTCTCCGCTCAAGACAGCGTTTACAGTATCCATAGATGCCAAGACAGGCGTAACTACCGGGGTCTCTGCCCATGACAGGGCTTATACAATCCTGACAGCCATTAAAGACGGGGCAAGACCTGATGAACTGGCGCGGCCAGGCCATATCTTTCCATTGCGCGCCAGAAAGGGCGGCGTTCTGGTAAGGACAGGCCAGACAGAAGGGTCTGTTGATTTGGCAAGGCTTGCAGGATTAAAACCAGCCGGAATTATATGCGAGATTATGAAGGATGACGGCGCTATGGCAAGGATGCCTGACCTTGAGGTTTTTGCAAAGGAGCATGCCATTAAGATAGTCACCATTGCTGATATTATTGAATACAGGATAAGAAAGGATAAACTCGTCAGGAGGGCTGCAGAGGCAACTATCCCCACAAGATACGGCGGAGGATTCAGGGCAATAGTTTATGAGAATGATGCGGATACACATGAACACATGGCTCTGGTTAAAGGCGAGATAAACCCTGATGAGCCTGTTCTGGTGAGGGTTCATTCCGAATGTCTCACAGGCGATGTGTTCGGCTCGGAAAGATGCGACTGCGGAGACCAGCTCAAGTGCGCAATGAAGCTGATTGAAAAACAAGGCAAAGGGGTTGTTCTTTATATGCATCAGGAAGGGAGAGGCATCGGCCTTGCAAATAAAATCAAGGCATATGCCTTGCAGGACAAAGGCATGGATACGGTTGAGGCGAATGAAAAACTTGGCTTTAAGGCAGACCTTCGGGATTACGGCATAGGGGCGCAGATACTTCTTGATATAGGCGTAAGAAAGATGCGGCTTATGACCAATAATCCCAAGAAGATAGTCGGCCTTGAAGGCTACGGCCTTGAGGTTGTTGAACGTGTGCCCATAGAGGTTATTCCGCATAAACGCAATGTGGATTATCTGCGAATCAAAAAAGAAAAAATGGGACATATGATAGGCAATCTTGAAGTAGTTGCAAAGGATGAGGATAAGGACATTTCGTGTAAATGCTAAAATAGGAGGTTTTATGCCAAAAATAATCGAAGGCGGTTTGTCAGCAAAGGGGTTGAAATTCGGAGTGGTGGTAAGCAGATTTAACGACTTCATAGGCAACAGGCTTTTAGAGGGAGCAGTGGATACGCTCTTGCGAAGCGGCGCATCCGATGCGGATATAAATGTTGTTAAGGCGCCGGGCTCTTTTGAAATACCTGTCGCAGCGCAGGCCATGATAAAAAACGGGAGCTATGACGCAGTTATATGCCTTGGAGCGATAATAAGAGGCTCTACCCCGCATTTTGACTATATTGCATCCGAGGCGGCAAAGGGCATTGCAAAGGTATCTCTGGATGCAGGGCTTCCGATTGCCTTTGGCATTATAACTGCCGACAGCATTGAGCAGGCAATAGAAAGGGCAGGCACAAAATCGGGAAATAAAGGCAGGGATGCCGCCCTGAGCGCCATTGAGATGGCAAATCTGTTTAAAGAACTTAAAAAGAGAAGATAGCTGTAGGGGCGATTCTTGTAATCGCCCTTTGAGGCGAACACAAGGTTCGCCACTACAAAAGATCGGGCGGGGACAAGCCCCTCCCCTACTTTTTAGAATACGGCAGAGAGAGGAGAGGTGGTGGCACAATAAAATGAGTTTAAGCAGGCGAAAGGCAAGGATAGTTGTATTAGAAGCCCTTTACCAGTTTGATATTTCAAATGGAGATGCAAATAATATTATAAATGCCAAATTGACGGGCAAGAATCTGTCAAAAGGCACAAAAGATTTTATTTTGAAATTAGCAGAAGGCATTTTAGAACACAGGGACGAAATAAACAATCTCATAGAGGCAAATGCAGAAAACTGGTCTATGGACAGGATTGCTGTTATAGACAGAAATATTCTCATGCTTGCGTCCTTTGAGCTGTTATATTGCCCTGATGTTCCTTTTAAAGTCGTTATTGATGAGGCGGTGGAGCTCGCAAAAATGTATGGAGCAGAAGATTCGGGAGCGTTCATAAACGGCATATTGGATAAGATAGGCAAAGGGATTGCTTTTAGAAAACAAGAAATAAAAGAGATGATATGAATCCCGTTAGAAAGCCTCGTAAACTTGTAACGGGATGCAACAATATCACAGGAGTTTTCTAACGGGATGAATACTGTAGACGGACTTATAAAAGAAAAGCTTCCGCAGCACATCGCCATCATTATGGACGGCAACGGCCGCTGGGCGGAGAAAAAAATTCTTGGCAGGATTAACGGCCACAGAAAGGGGATTGAGGTTGTCAAGGATATTGTGGAATTCTGCCGGGAACTCGGCATTGGCTATCTCACGCTCTACACTTTCTCTAAAGAAAACTGGAGCAGGCCTAAAGCAGAGGTCAGCGCCCTGATGGAATTTCTGGAAGAGCATTTAAGGAAAGAGCTTCTGAAACTTATAAGAAACGGCATAAGATTCAGGGCAATCGGCAATATCTGGGAGCTGCCGGCAAATATACAAAAGATTATAAGAGAGGTGGAGGATAAGACACGGCATAATGGCGGGATGGTTCTTAATCTTGCGCTTAGCTACGGCGGGAGGGCAGAGATTGTAGAGGCTGCAAAGAAAATTGCCATGGAAGTAAGACAAGGCAGGATTACTGCAGATGATATTACAGAAGAGGTCTTTGCAAAACATCTTTATACTGCCGGCAGCCCGGATCCCGACCTCCTTGTGAGAACAAGCGGCGAATTCAGGATAAGCAATTTTCTCCTATGGCAGATGGCATATACCGAAATATATGTTACCGATGTGTTGTGGCCTGATTTCAAAAGGCAGCATCTTACTCTGGCGCTCCTTGATTTTCAGAATAGAGAGAGAAGGTTCGGACTTACCGGTGAGCAGCTCAAGAGATGCGGGGCAGGCAGCGGGGGATGAAAAGGGTAGCAACCGGTCTTTTGCTTGGCTTTTTATTCATTTTTTTAATTCTCTATGCAACTCTCTTCTGGCTTTCTGTAATAGTTAGTTTAACAGTCGGCCTTGCGCTGTTTGAGTATTATAGAATAGTTGTTAGCCGGGATAGAGGTCTCTTATGGCTAGGGACTCTGCTTGGGGCAACAGTTCCCATTATCATTTTTTTGTTTGGCCTTAAGGGATTTTCCGGCTATTTAATCTTCACGGTTTTCTTTATATTTACATACTGCCTTTTTATACATGACCCGCTTGTCTCTGTTACCAACCGCATAGGCGCAGGGGTTTTGGGGATTGTTTACATTGCCTTTTCTCTTTCCCATCTCATCCTATTAAGGAATTTGGAGCACAATATTGATAGGTATATTGAGTCAAACGAGCGACCTGTTTGAATCCCTTATTAAAAGAAGCGCCGGTGTAAAGGATTCAGGGAATATCCTCCCGGGTCACGGCGGGGCGCTGGATAGAATAGACAGCCTTATCTTTCCAATCCCATTTCTCTATTACTATCTCGTTATATTCAAGTAGGGCAATCCCTTATGGTTGACAGGGCTTAACCCCTGTCTTTGATTTTACAAAATTCATGCATTTCCGGTATAAAGATGGCTATAAAAAAACTTGCAATCCTTGGCTCTACAGGCTCTATTGGCCGGAGCGCTCTTGAAATTGTCAGGCGACATCCGGACAGATTTAAGATAGCGGCCCTCGCAGCAGGCAAGAATAAAAGTCTATTCAAAAGGCAGGTGGAAGAATTTAAACCAAAGGTTATATCCCTTTCGGATGAGAAAGATATAAATGAAGTAAGGAGGAATCTATCATATAGTCCCAAGAGCCATTGCGGGGACGAAGGTTTGCTTGAGGTGGCCACCTGCGATGGTATGGATACGGTAGTCTCCGCGCTGGTCGGCGCGTCGGGTCTTGCGCCAACCATGGCCGCAATCAGGGCGCGAAAAGACATTGCCCTTGCGAATAAAGAAGTTCTGGTTATGGCAGGCGGATTGGTGATGGAGGAGGCGAGGAAAAATAAAATCAACCTTCTTCCCATTGACAGCGAGCACAGCGCCATATTTCAGTCCCTTGTGGGGCATAAAAGAGAGGATATAAAAAGACTCATACTTACGGCATCCGGCGGGCCATTTTTAAATATGCCTATCAAAAAACTATCAGCCATTACGCCAAAACAGGCGCTCAATCATCCAAAATGGAAGATGGGAAAAAAAGGTTACCATAGATTCTGCAACGCTTATGAATAAAGGCTTGGAGGTGATTGAGGCTATGTGGCTTTTTGACATGCCGCCGGAAAAGATAAGCGTCCATATTCATCCTCAGAGCATTGTCCATTCTATGGTTGAATATATTGACGGCTCCATTGTGGCCCAACTCGGGCCAACGGATATGAAAGGGCCGATATCGTATGCCCTTGCATATCCCGATAAAAGGATTGACTGCGGCATTGCCCCGCTTAATCTCTGCGAGATGGATCAGCTTACATTTATGGAGCCTGACGAAAAAAGGTTTCCGGCTCTGAGGCTTGCTTATGAGGCGATTGAGGCAGGGGGCATTATGCCTGTTGTTTTGAATGCCGCTGATGAGGTTGCAGTGGAGGCGTTTTTGGAGCGGAAGATAAAATTTACGGAAATAACGAAGATTGTGGAGAGCGTAATGGAAAAATATCAAAATCAAAAATCAAAAACCCAAAATCCAAAATTGAATCAGATATTGGAAGCGGATGGATGTGCAAGGGAAGCGGCAAGGGAGATAATAAAACAGCAATAAAAAAGGGGATACAATGACAACACTCATATCATTCTTAATAGTTCTCGGTATCTTAGTCTTTATCCATGAGCTTGGCCACTTTATCATTGCGAAGCTCTCAGGCGTGGGGGTTTTGAAATTTTCCCTGGGGTTCGGGCCAAAGCTCATCGGCATCAAAAGAGGAGAGACAGAATATCTTATTTCCGCGCTTCCGCTTGGCGGCTATGTAAAAATGGTCGGCGAATCAACCGATGAAGAGGTTAAGCCCGAAGAGAACGAAAAATCATTCGCCAACAAGCCTATTTCAAAAAGGGCCGCAATAGTTGTGGCGGGGCCGATCATGAACCTTGTTCTGGCGTTTGCCCTGCTGCCGCTTATATATTTTATCGGGATTCAAATCCCCGCTTATCTGGACAAGGAGCCGATAGTTGGTTATGTGGTCAAAGGTGAAAATGCTGATAAGGCAGGTTTAAAAAAAGGGGATGTAATTTTATTTATAGATGGGAAATCTATTAAAAACTGGGAACGGCTTAATACTGTTATTATTTCCAATCCAAACAAATCGCTCAAGCTCGTTGTTAAAAGAGACGGAGAAATTAAAGAGGTTCAATTGACGCCGGAGGCATCTTCTCAAACAGGCGGCGGGGTGAGCGGATTTTTTCCTCCCATGAGTCCAACCGTAGGAGGGCTTATAAAAGGATTGCCTGCTGAAGAGGCGGGATTAAGGGTCGGCGATATTATCCTCGCTGTTGATGGCCAGAGGATAGACCACTGGATAGAGCTGCAACAGGCAATTCAAAAAGACATGGGGCAAGGGTCAGGGGTCAAGGGGCAGGTAAATGAAATAACCTTCTCTGTAAAAAGGGGAGATGAAACCTTTGAAGTTCGCATAAAGCCGCGGTGGAATGAGAGCATCAAGGGGTATGCCATAGGTGTAGCGCCTCTTCAGGAGACAATTACAAGACGCTATGGCCCTGTTGGGGCAGTGATAGAAGGGATTAAAAAAATGGGCGAGCTGACGATAATGACCTTTGTCATTATAAAAAAACTTTTTGTCGGAGAGATATCCATCAAAACCCTTGGCGGTCCTTTGATGATTGCGCAGGTGGCTGGTCAGGCTGCCGAATCAGGCCTTACACCCCTTCTCTCCCTCATGGCGTTTTTAAGCCTGCAGCTCGGCATATTAAATCTTTTGCCGATACCGGTTTTAGACGGCGGTTTTTTGTTATTCTTCGGCATAGAGGCGCTCCGAGGCAAACCTTTGAGCGAAAAGGTTATGACCATAGCCCAGAATATCGGCATCGGACTTCTGGTTTTACTTATGGTTTTTGTAACTTATAATGATGTAATGAGGCTGGATATAATAGAGTATATACGAAAGATAGTTGGAGGAAGAGGCTAAAATCTTTTACTATTTCCTACATCCTACCTCCTACATCCCAACTTATGAAAATACTCGCCATAGATACATCCACTTTATCAGGAAGCATTGCGCTGCTGGAGGACGACCGATTGCTGGCTGAATTGACAACCTGCATTCAAAAAACCCATGCAGAAAGACTTTTGCCGTCAATACAAAGCCTCCTGAAGACTATTGGCGCAAAGGCAGACGATATAGATAGTTTTGCCCTGACTATTGGCCCGGGTTCTTTTACCGGGCTTAGAATCGGGCTTTCTACCATAAAGGGGCTTGCATGGAGTTTAAAAAAGCCTGTGGTCGGCGTATCCACATTGCAGGCGCTGGCAATGAATGTTCCGTATTCCGACATGCAAATCTGTCCTGTGCTGGATGCGCGCAAAAAAGAGGTTTACGCAGGGATTTACCGGTTTCAAGACTCCGAATGTCTTTGCATCATGCCGGATGCGGCAATAAGCCCCACTACCCTTATTGAGCAAATACAAGAGCCGACCATATTTACTGGCGATGGAATTCAGGTTTTTAAATCTCAAATCTCAAGTCTCAAATCTCAAATTGTTTTTGCGCCTTCTCATCTCTGGCCGATAAAGGCATCAAACATTGGTTTGCTGGCATGGAAGAGATTTAAAAGCGGCAATATGGATAAGCCGGAAAATATCAGATTAAATTATTTGAGACCTTCGGAGGCGGAACTTAAACCTTCTTTTTTTCTTCTCTAGCCTTGTGCCTTCAGCCCCGCTAGAAGCTTCCTGCGTCGTTAGCGATTTTTTTCCCCACAGTAAGCAAAAAACTTCTTAAGAAGGAGTTTCAACCCAAATCCCGTTTTAGCGGGTTCAAATTTTCAATTGACAATTACAATTTTTCATGTATATTACATAACCCATTATGGCAAATTCAAAGAAAAAGAAATCCGTGACAAAAGCAAAGAAGGCTGTGAAAAAGCCTGCGCCAAAAATAAAAAGGGCTAAGGCCAGGCCAACCGGGGAAAAGATTGTTGCAAAGAAGCAATGGAAAAAGCCTCTTCCCAGGACAGCCCGCATGGCTGCGAAAACCAGGGCAAAAAAACCTTTCCAAAAGGAGATAGCCAAAAAGCTTCTCAAGGCGAAGGAAGATCTCCTGGCAGAAGTGGCTGCAAAGATAAAAAGCGAGAGCAATGCTCTCAAATTTGAGATCGGCGATATTTATGATATCGCCAGCAGCGAGCGGGAAAGGGAATTAACCCTTATGCTGGGCGACAGAGACAGGGAAAAGCTGGCTGAGATAGAAGAGGCCTTTGAGAGGATTAAAAACGGAAGTTACGGCATGTGTGAAGAGTGCGGTGAACCGATAGGAGAAGGAAGGCTCCTGGCCATGCCTTTTACACGAGTTTGTATAGAGTGCAAGTCAAAGGATGAAAGAGAAAAAGGCGCCATAAGGCGCTATGAGGAAGAACACGGACTGACAATGCTGGAAAAGACAGAGGTTGAGGAAGAGGAATTTTAAGCCTTCAGTTTCATTTTTGCAAATCCACCTTTCCAACAAAGTAAACCCCCACACCTTGACCCCCACACCAAAGATTTTGGTGTGGGGGCAAGGAAGAAAATAAGTAACCCTGCGCCAAGAGCGCAGGGCATTCCCAACAAGGTGTGGGGGTAAATCTTTTTAAATCCAATGGCTAATCATACAAAGGGACGCATAAAAAAGCTGGCCGGTATCGCAGCAACCATTTTTGTTTTTATAATTATTGCGCTAGCCGTCTATAACAAGAGGCCATCGGAGACAAAATATACCCGTCTCTTGATGGGAACTGTTGTTGAAATTACCCTTGTGGGAGGCGATGAGACCGGTCTGACTTCAGCAGCCGATGCTGCTTTCGATGAGATGCAAAGGCTCGAACATCTCTTGAGCCGTTACAGGGATGATAGCGATGTCGCTCGGATAAATAGAGCGGCAGGAAAAGAGGCGGCAGTCGTTTCAAAGGAGACCATGGATGTGATAGAGGCGTCTTTGAAGGTTTCTCAATATTCCCATGGCGCCTTTGACATCACCATGGGTGTTCTCGGAAATCTCTGGCATTTTACCGCTGATGATAGAGGGGCAATGACGCCGCCCCCACAACAAGAGGCGGCAAAACTCCTCCCGCTTATTGATTACCATAGAATAATCATTGATAAAAAAAATTCTACCGTCAAACTTGCGCGACCGGGGATGAAGATAGATCTGGGCGGCATTGCCAAAGGATATATTGTCGGCAGGGCGGTAGATGTATTAAAAAGACATGGCATCAAGAAAGGCATTGTCCATGCGGGCGGCGATATGGTTGTGTTTCAGGAGCCGGATGACGAGCCGTGGCTCATCGGCATTCAGGACCCACGCAATAAGGATAGGCTTATCGGAACGATAAAGGCCTATAATACTGCCATCTCCACATCAGGAGACTATGAACGATTTTTTATAAAGGATGGCGTCAGATACCATCATATCATGGACCCTTCCACTGGTTTTCCAGCGAATAAGTGCAGGGGCGTCACCATTGTAGCAAAGGATTCAACCATGGCGGATGCCCTGTCAACGGCAATATTTGTTCTGGGGCCAGATGACGGCATGAAACTGATAGAAAAACTGCCTGATGCACAGGGATTGATTATTGATGCAAATGGCAGAATAACTGTATCTGCAGGATTAAAGGGAAAGGTAATCTTTTTAAAACAATAAAATCGGTTCTTTCGTAAAAAAGATTATTTTACTTAAAAAAACTCATTGGGAGAGGCATGCCCCAACACAAAATATTTTGGTGTGGGGGCATGCCTCTTTGAGACAGTTTTTTAACTAAAATACGAAAGAACCATAAAATCTCTCATGCAAGGAGGAAAGAAGTGGCAGAAGAAAAAAAGGAGCTGTGGCTCAATTATCTTGCGCTGTCCACGGTTATTCTGGCGGTCTGCGCCACCCTGGCTGCTTTTAAAGGCGGCGGGTATTCCACGCGGGCAATGCTCAGCCAGTCGCAGGCATCTGACCAATGGGCCTTTTATCAGGCCAAGGGCATCAAAGGGTATATCTATGAAATGCAGAAGGAAAAGCTTGAGCTTGAGACCGAAGCGATGCGAGGGAGGGTGTCATCAAAGGTAATAGAAGATTATGAGAAAAAGACGGAGGCGTATTCCAAAAAGATAAAGAAATACGATGATGAAAAAACGGAGATTCAAACAGAGGCAAAAAAGCTGGAAGGAATAAGGGATGATGCCAAGAGGCATTCTCAGACCTTCGGAGTCGCTGTGATATTTCTTCAGATTGCCATCCTCCTTTCATCCATCGCCGCACTGATGAAGAAAAAGGCGGTCTGGATGCTTGGCCTAGGGGTTGGAATTATCGGCATAGTCCATTTTGCAAACGGATTTTTACTTTTCATAGGTTGAGCAGGGGCTCAATATATTGAGCCCTTATCGTAAATTCACCACACATGTCCCGGCTGCCGATGCCGCTGTATTCATTGGGGGATAATTTTTATACATAGAACGTTCTCCTATTTATCCAGCATATCATGTATCTCTTCCAGCAAATCCGTTTCTTCAAATGTTTTTAAAATATATCTGCACCCATGTTTTTGAAAAAACGACAGCGCCTCATTGGTTAAACCGCCGGTCATGAATAACACCCTTTTCTTGAACTCCGGCAGCTTCTCTGCGAGGGCGCGATAAAAACCTATGCCGTCCATTTCAGGCATATTTACATCCGAGATTATCAGGTCATAGGGGCGCCTGTTAAGCATTTGCAGGGCATGGCTTCCATTCCCGGCAAGGTCAACAGTATAACCTGCCTCCGACAATATCGTGAATACGAGCAACCTGACAGCCGGCTCGTCGTCTACAACAAGAAATCTCTTTTTGGTTAAGCTGGTCATTTTTGAGGATATAGCATACAACAATAAAAAAAGATGTCAATACTACTTTCGGGTAATATGACTACAGGTTATAAATAGCATAACTTTGGGTATTTGTCTATTGTAATGCTCTATTATAGTATGCTTTAAATGAAGAATAATACTGTTGGAAACAATTTAAGGCGAATGAGAGAAGGATTGAACCTTACTCAGGAAGAATTGGCCTTGCGATGCGATTTGACTCAGGGTTATATAAATTTTCTGGAAAACGGGAAAAGGGGATATACGAAAAAATCCCTGGCCAAGATTGCAAAAGCCCTCGGCATTCATATCTCACAATTATTTTTTGAAGAAAAAAAGATTCGGGACTATGTTGCCGAGCCTCCCGCAACATACGGGAAACGAAGCAATATGTATGATGAGATCATTGCCTTGCTGGACAAGCTTCCGGACAATGTGGCGGAGCATTATAGAATGCTCCTCAGGGCTGAGGTCAGAATCAAGGATAAAGAAAAAGGGCGATAGCCGCATAATAGAATAAGGCTTAGAGAGAAACCGATAATGGGGGAAGCTGTTTCAAAACATAGTCTCTGATTGCCTTTGGTTTCGGCAATTTCCTCACGATCTTTCCTTTTTTTATCAAAGGCTGAAGGAGCGCTTCAAAGCTGCCGCCGCAGGCGCACTTTAACGCCGACCGGGGCACCCATCCGAAGGATGGGTCGGGCTTGCTCCTTAAAGGCACGATTTTATCATTGCCGCATTTTTTGCACCGCAGAATCTCTTTTGCGCCTGACCACTTTCCCCGTTTGGCCATAGGCTTTCCTTCTATCTCCATGATGTCCATGGCAAAGTCAACAACAGGGGCATTGCTTATGCATGTGCCGACGCCGTAAGCATCCACCAGAGGCTTTAATTCCACAACCTCTTTTTCATCAAGCCCGCCGCTGGCAAAGAGTTTTACATCTTTAAAACCGCGCAAATCAAGCTCCCACCGCACCTCTTCAAATATGCGGTAAAAATTTCCCCTCCGAGATGCGGGCGTATCAAGCCTCACCGCATAAAGTTTGCCCTTCATTGCCTCTGCAACGCGGAGGGCCTCAAATTTTTCGTCATTGAATGTATCAATGAGCGCAACCCGTTTAACCTTTTTATCTATGACCTCGTCAAATGCCTTGATTGCATCGGTGGTATCGCCTAAAACCAGTATCAACGCATGGGGCATGGTGCCCATAGGGTCTGTCTCAATAAGCTCTGCGCTCACAATCACTGCAACCCCGTCACATCCGCCGATATACGCAGCGCGCTCTATCATCGGCGCAACCGCGGGGTGCATCCTGCGCGCGCCGAAGCTGACCACCACCCTGTCGCCTGCTGCAAGCCGTATCCGAGCCGCTTTTGTGGCAACGCCTGTTGCCTGACAGATAAGCCCGAGCATGGCAGTCTCAAATACGCAGAAATCCGTATACATCCCCTCTATCTCCATCACCGGTTCATAAGGCTTAAAGAGCGTCCCTTCCTGAAATGCCCTGATGTTGACGAGTTTCCCTTCCATCAAATACGCAACCTCTTCTATTCCTGCCAGCACAGCCCACTGCCAACCATTGGGAAGGGTCTTTGCAAAAAACTCTGCCCTTACCCGCTTATCAATCCCCTTTTTCTTAAGTATCTCTACTGTCCGGGCAAAATAGACATCTGTGGTCCTGCCTGATTTAATGTCCTTTGGCTCTGCGATGTGGAACATAGGGCCTCCATTTTATAGGCTGAAGGCTTAAGGCATAAGGCAAAAGTAAAACCTTTAATCTTCAGCCATCAGCCTTAAGCCTGTCTCTTCTAATCTGCCTTCTGCATTACAAGCTCTGCCCGCTCTCCTCTCAAAAAAAGCAGGAGCAGCATTCCGATTACAAGTATAGCAGAGCCTGCTATGATAAATCCTATTCCAGGGTCTCTGTTTATATTAAGCACGACATAAGGCGTGTTGATATAATCAACAAGCTCTATGGTCTGGCCTTCAAGCTTTACGCTGCTGCCGGGCGCGGATAGAGGAAGCCAGGCCTTTTTGCCATCTAAAGATATAATCTCCTGGTACGGGTTTCTATAATCTTGAGAACGGGAATAGGGACTGCCGGTTTCATCCAATGCAAAGTCGGGGATAATCCTGCCAAGTTTAAATATCGCCCCCCCTCCTGTCTTGAATGCCCCTCCAAACTTTATTCTAAAATCCTCTACGCCTGTTTTCAAAATAAGCCCGGTCGGCGCCTCTCCCTGGTCTGCATGATAAAATGAGATGCCTTTGTAAATCAGGGGGCCGTTTATCCGGATATCATCCTTGAGAATCTCTTTTCCATCTTTAAGTAAAGCAACCTTTGTTTTCAAATCTTCCAGACCTGCCCTTCGCGATGCCTTCATTTCTATATCATCAAAGCGGAGCGAAAGTCCCGGCTGAGAAGGAACCTCAATTGTCTGCCCCTGAAAAATAAAATTCCCCGGGCTTCTGAAACCGTATATGCTTCCAATCAAGTGCCCCAGAAGCGCTATTAAAAAACCGATATGCACAATCTGTGGAAATAACAGTTGCCACGGCCTTTTGTCTTTGAATATGGAATAGAGCTTGTCCAAAGCGCAGGCTGCAGTGTTTATGGCAAATATGGCTGTAAGGAATACGAGGATAAAAATCCAGAGGCTTATATTGAGATGCTCCCTGCCGATGGAAAAAAGCCAAGGGAAGAGTATCGCCTGATCCAGAGCCTGAAAGATTTGAGGATTCTTCATGGAGATAATGGAGCCCCATGACGCATCAAGGACAATCAGGCCTGCTAGGATTATAGTGAGTTCCGTGGATACAAAAAAACGCCAGATGGCTCTCATTATTCCCTCACCTGACCGTCTCCGTAAATGATAAACTTCTGCGTTGTCAGCTCCTCAAGCCCCATGGGGCCAAAGGCGTGAATCTTTGTTGTAGATATGCCGATCTCCGCGCCGAGGCCGAGCTGGAAGCCGTCAGAAAATCTTGTGGAGGCATTGACAAGGACAGTAGATGAGTTGACCTCTCTTAAAAACCTCTGGCTATTGGAATAATCCTTGGTGATGATAGACTCGGTATGCAAAGAGCCGTATTTTGCAATGTGAGCTATCGCCTCATCCATATCTTTTACAACCTTTACTGCCAGAATCAAATCCAGGTATTCGGCAGACCAGTCCTCTTCTGCGGCAGGTTTTGCGTAAGGGAGAATCTTTCTTGTCTCATCGCAACCCCTGAGTTCAACATTTACGTCCTGATATTTTTTCCCCATCCTCGGCAGAAACTCTTTTGCAATATTTTTATGAACCAGCAAGCTCTCCATCGCATTGCAAACGCCAGGCCTTTGAACCTTTGCATTAAGGCATATCTTTCCCGCCATGTCTAAATCGGCAGATTCATCAACAAATATATGGCAAACGCCTTTATAATGCTTGATAACAGGGATTCTTGAATTCTCCGCAACAAATCTTATAAGCCCTTCGCCGCCCCTCGGAATGATGAGGTCAATATATTCCTCCAGCTTTAACATCTCAAGAACAGCTTCCCTTTCCGTTGTCGGTATAACCTGAATTGCGGTATCAGGAACCCCCTCTTTTTTACACGCGTCTTGCAGAACCTTTGCAATGGCAAGGTTTGAATTTATCGCCTCAGAGCCGCCTCTTAAGATTACTGCATTGCCTGATTTCAGACAAAGCGCAGCAGCATCTGCAGTAACATTGGGCCTCGCCTCGTAGATGATGCCAATAACTCCCAACGGTATTCTCATCCTCCCAACAAGCAGCCCATTGGGTCTTTTCCACATGCGGGTAATCTCGCCAACAGGGTCAGGCAGATTGGCGACCTCTTTTATCCCATCCGCCATTGTTTTCAAAACCTTATCAGTGATGGTCAGCCTATCCAACATTGCTTTTGATAAACCTTTGCCTTCTGCAGTTTTAAGGTCTTTTGCATTTGCCGCTTTTATTGTATCCGCATTTTTCAAAAGCCCGTCAGCCATTTTCAGCAGCGCGTTGTTTTTTACGGCCGTGTTGCAATTGGCAAGCTTTAAAGACGCCTCTCTCGCGGCTTTTGCTGTCTCAACCATTTCAGATTTTATGGACATAAAAACACCTCGCCTTTTGCCTATTGTAGCAATATGCCTGCCATTGTCAATAGCGTAACAGGAAGGTAAGCTTTGTGAAAAATCAAAAGAATAAATATGCTCTTGACCATCAAGAGCTTTGTTGCTACAATTTATCAGTTATAAAGTTAGAAAGTTATAAAGTTATAAAGTTAAACTTTATAAACTTTTAAACTTTCAACTTTATAAACTTATTATGAGGTCTAACGGGGTGAAAAAGCGCTGGATAGTCCGCTCTCCAGATATGGAGATTCAGGGTCTTTTAGGGAGAGAACTTAAAATCTCTCCACTGACGGCCCAGCTTTTGATAAACAGGGGCCTCCGATGTCCGTCGGAGGCCTTTTCTTTTCTCTCTCCTTCGCTTAAGAACCTGCACGATCCGTTCACGATGAAAGGCATGGACAAGGCGGCAGCCAGGATTGTGAAGGCAGTCAGGGAGAACGAAAAGATTGCTGTCTATGGCGACTATGATGTAGACGGGACAACAGCGACGGCGCTGCTTTATCTTTTTTTAAATGCGGTTGGCGCCTCTGTCAGCTACTACATACCGGAAAGATTAAAACAGGGCTACGGCCTTAATCATCAGGCATTGAGACAGATGGTTGATTCCGGCATAAAAGTTGTTATTACCGCGGACTGCGGTATTACAAATTGCGACGAGGTAATCTTTGCCGGAGGTCAAGGATTAGATGTGATTATTACAGACCATCATGAGCCAAATGGCAATTTGCCGCCTGCATATGCAATATTAAATCCCAAACAGCCGGATTGCCCTTTTCCTTTTAAGGAGCTGGCCGGCGTCGGGGTGGCATTTAATCTTGTCATTGCCCTGAGGGCTCGGTTTAGAGAGAACGGTCATTTTTTAAATGGCATTCCGAATCTTAAAAGTTATACCGATATTGTTGCCCTTGGGACTGTTGCCGATATGGTGCCGCTGGTTGATGAAAACCGAATATTTGTCAAACATGGCTTGGATGAATTGACTGCGGGCAAACGGCCAGGAATAAGGGCGCTCAAGGAGATAAGCGGTGTAAGCGGCGCTGTGAAGACAGGCTCTGTAGGGTTTCAGCTTGCGCCACGCATAAATGCGGCAGGAAGATTGGATAATGCGAGCATGGGTGTAAGGCTCCTTATTACAGATGATGATAAGGAGGCAATGGATATTGCCGGAGAATTGGACAGGGGAAATATCGAGCGGCAGAGATTAGAGAAAAAAATACTGTCAGAGGCTATGGAGATTATTGAGGAGAAGACTTTTGATATTCACGGGAAAAAGGGAATTGTGCTTGCACGAGAAGGATGGCATCCGGGTGTTATCGGGATTGTTGCCTCCAGGCTGGTTGACATCTATCGCAGGCCAACGGTTATCATATCCTTAAAAGACGGGAGCGGCAAGGGTTCGGCGCGAGGGATAAAGAATTTTCACATACTGGATGCGTTAGAGCAATGCGGAGATATTCTGGAGAGATACGGCGGACACCGGATGGCAGCCGGTCTTACCATCGGCCAGGAGAATATTAAATCATTTACATCATTATTTCACAACCTGACTGAAAAAGGCTTAAGCTTCGAAGACCTTATACCTGAGGTATCGCTGGATGCATATGTTACGCTGGCAGAGCTGAGTGAAAAGATAGTCGCAGAAATGGACCTTCTTGCGCCTTTTGGCATGTCAAACCCTGAGCCCCTTCTGGGCGCAAGAGACGCCAACATAGTGAAAAGCGAGGTGGTTAGCAAAAATCATCTCAAGCTGAAGATAAAACAAATAAGTCTTATAAGTCCTATAAGACCTATCTTTTTTGACGGGATAGCTTACGGCAAAGGCGACATCCACCCGCTTAAGGGAGATAATTTTGATATTGCCTTTATTCCTTACATTGATGAATGGAATGGAAATAAAAGTTTGAAGCTTAAGGTGAAAGAGATAAAACAGACTACAAGTTGTTAGTCTACAAGCCTACAAGTTTTAAAACTTTTAGTCTAACGACTTGTAGGCTCTTAGTCTGTATTTGTTCTTGACTTGTTTTGAAAAAGAAAATATATTTTCCCCTTGTAAGTTATAAAGTTAAAAGTTTTAAAGTTTTAAAGTTAAAAACTTTCTTACTTTATAACTATCTTTTAAAGCTATGAACAAAGGACCTATTTCACAATTCATACAAAAGCATTACCTGCATTTTAACGCCGCCGCATTGGTGGATGCGGCTAAGGGATATGAAACGCATCTTGCCGAAGGCGGCAAGATGATGGTTACTTTGGCTGGCGCGATGAGCACCGCCGAGTTGGGCATTTCTCTGGCCGAGATGATTCGTCAGGGGAAGGTGGATATCATTTCCTGCACCGGAGCGAATCTGGAAGAGGACATCATGAACCTCGTGGCGCACAAGCACTACAAGCGCGTGCCGAATTACCGCGACCTCTCTCCGCAGGAGGAATGGGAGTTTTTGGAAAATCACTACAACCGGGTTACCGACACCTGCATACCCGAAGAGGAGGCGTTCCGCAGGCTGCAAAAACATATTTATAAAGTCTGGAAAGACGCGGACACAAAAGGCGAACGGTATTTCCCGCATGAGTATATGTATAAAATATTATTGTCGGGCGAGCTGAAACAGTATTATGAAATAGACCCGAAAAATTCATGGATGCTGGCTGCAGCCGAACGCAATCTTCCTATCATCGTTCCGGGATGGGAAGACAGCACCATGGGAAATATTTTTGCTTCATACATAATCAAAGGCGAAATGAAAGCAACAACCATGAAAAGCGGCATAGAATATATGGTCTGGCTTTCGGATTGGTATCGTAAAAATTCTTCGGGCAAGGGTGTGGGTTTTTTCCAGATAGGCGGCGGCATTGCCGGTGATTTCCCCATATGCGTGGTGCCGATGATGTATCAGGATTTGGGATGGCATGATGTTCCTTTCTGGAGCTATTTCTGTCAGATATCTGATTCAACGACAAGCTACGGTTCATATTCCGGCGCGGTGCCGAATGAAAAAATTACATGGGGCAAATTAGATGTGAAAACCCCTAAGTTTATCATTGAAAGCGACGCAAGTATTGTTGCGCCGCTTGTTTTTGCATGGGTGCTGGGGTGGTAACTGCCGAAAACATAGGTCTTATAGGACTTATAAAACTTATTAGCGAAAGGAGAATAAAGAGATGCTACTTGTCCCCAAGAGGGTGTTTTTTACCAAAGGAGTCGGAACGCATAAGGAGGAGCTGCATTCGTTTGAATTGGCGCTCAGGGATGCGGGGATCGAAAAATTCAATATCGTAACCGTATCCAGCATATTTCCGCCCGGATGCAAGATCATAAACAGGTCGCAGGGACTTACGATGCTTTCGCCCGGACAGGTGGTCTTCTGTGTTATGAGCAGGTGCTGTTCCAATGAGCCCAGACGTCTTATGGCAGCTTCTGTCGGGTGCGCAATTCCCATGGATAAAAAACAGTATGGATACTTAAGCGAGCACCATGCATTCGGCCAGACAGATAAAGCCGCCGGCGATTATTCCGAAGACCTTGCAGCGGCCATGCTTGCATCCACCCTCGGCATTGAACTGGATCAAAATCTCGGATGGGATGAAAAAAAGGAGATAT
>JACPZB010000036.1 GCA_016195725.1 Deltaproteobacteria bacterium
AACGCCTATGGCGCCGATGCGGCTGTCCTTCATTATATCCAATCGCTCTTCTTTTGTGCTGCCGCCTGTCAGGCCGTCTATGGTGTCTGCAAAACCGTCCAAATGAAAGCCGCCGTTGGTGAGGATTAAAACTGTTAAAACGAGGACACTTGTAATATCATGCGGCAAGAATTTTGAAAAGAGAAGATTGGCGGCTACAAGGATTGCCCCCTGAACCGCGCCGACCAGAGGGAAGAAGGCCGTGCTTTTGCCTAAATCCCTCTCGTCAACCGCGTCTTTGATTTTGATAGGAATAATGGTAAGAAGTTGCAGTGCGTATATAAAACCTTTCATCTTCCTGCTTCTGACTTCTGACCCCCGCTTAAAGTCTGCGGGGGCAGGTTTACGGCTTCCTGCTCCTTTCCATCATTTCTATCGGATACACCTGCCTCTCCGAATGTTGCCATCTCGTTGTAAATCTTAACGCCTGCCTCAATGAGCGATATGCCAAGCGCAGCGCCTGTGCCTTCGCCGAGCCGCATGTTGAGATTCAGGATCGGCTTCATGTCCATCTTTTCCAGCATTATCCAGTGGCCGCGCTCAACCGATGTGTGCGCTGCAAACATATAATCCTTGACCGTTGGGCAAAGTTCATAGGCAATCAATGCCCCTACCGTTGATATGAAACCGTCAATCACAACCGGAATGCGGTTCGCCGCAGCGCCCAAAACAAGACCGGCAATGCCTGCAATCTCTGCGCCGCCGAGCTTGGCAAGGACATCCAATGGGTCTTTTGGATTTGGTTTGTTTATTTTTATGGCATCTTCTATGACCCTCACCTTATTTTTGAATGCGCCGTCATCTATGCCCGTGCCTCTGCCCGTAACATCTTCCACCGTCCTTTTTGAAAACACCGCTGCAATGGCGCTGGAAGGGGTTGTGTTGGCAATCCCCATCTCGCCGGTGCCGAAGATGCGATAGCCTTTTTTTGCATATTCATTTGCCAGATCAATTCCCACCTCAATACATTTAATTGCTTCTTCCTGTGTCATGGCTGGGCCTTTGCGGATATTCTTTGTGCCTCTGATTATTTTTTTATGCACAAGGCCGTCTGTATTGCCAAATTCATAATCAACGCCGATGTCAATTACCACAACATCCACGCCCGCATGACGCGCCAGCACATTGATGCCCGCGCCTCCGCGCAGGAAATTTAAAACCATCTGCGGTGTAACCTCTTTTGGAAAAGCCGAGACGCCTTCATCTGCCACACCATGGTCGCCGGCAAAGGTGAATATCGCCTTTTTGTTCAGCACAGGCTTTGTATTTTCGCTGACAGCCACAATCCTTGCCGCAAATTGCTCCAGCCTTCCAAGACTCCCCTGCGGCTTTGTAAGATTATCAAGCCTTTTTTGCGCCTTCTCATAAAAGGCCGGATTGACCGGCTTGATGGAATTGATTGTTTGTTCTAATTTGGACATTTGAGAACCTCCCGTGATTATTTTATAGAAATATTTTTGAGTGCTTCTTTTACTTCTGCAAGCAAACCTTTTAAGCCATCGTGTTCCTGTTTTATAATCTGAAAAGTTATCTGTAATTCTGAAAAAATTTGTTTAAGATTATCGTCAACAACAAATCCCTGATTGTTATTAGGAGTTTTTTTAATATCATTCCATTTTTTGTACTCTTTGATGCGTTCTTCATATCCCCTAATAGTATCTAAATAGGTTTTTGCTAAAGTATAAAGCCTAACAACTTTATTAGCTGCTTCAGGTTCAAACATCCCAATTTTTGTTGCATTGGAATCAAAAATAACAAAATAGTTTTGATTGAGAGGGCAGGTTAATGTAGGAGGGGTTTCTAAATCTTCGTATCCTTCTATAAAATTCCCAAGAACTTGATAGTATCTATCCCATAAGGTTTCTATATCTGCTAATAATAGTTTTGCGAGATTAACACGCTCTCTTTGTGCTTTACGTTGTTCTAATGACATGTTATACAGATAAGTAATACTTGCTCCTACAATAACGCCGAGTAATGCTGGTAACCCTATGTTATCCATGAATTCTATCTCCTCAATTTTGACCTTAAATTTACACCTTACGCCTTATTTCAAGGGATATGACTGGTCAAAGGCAGAGGTTGAAGCAGATGAAGCCATTGCAAAAGGCAAAGTCAAATCATTTAATAGCGCCCAGGAACTCCTTGCCGACCTCAAAAAATGAGGATTCTCCGCACAGACCTCTCTACTTCATCCTCATCCCTATCCTGCTCACCACAAAATATACCTCATCCGCAGCCTCTGCCATCTTCTGGTTTGCATAGCCTGCGATGTCTCTGAATCTCCTTGCCAACGGATTGTCAGGCACAATGCCAAGCCCCACCTCATTGGAAACAACGATAATGTTTGCCTTTGAGTTTTTGGAGGCAGAAACGAGCTTTGATATTGCGGATTGCGGATTGCGGATTGCGGAATTGTGCATCAGATTTGAAATCCACAGCGTCAAACAATCCAACAATATCACATTGTGTTTTTTATCCTGTGCGATAGCCTCCGCAACCTTTATCGGTTCTTCTTTTGTTTCCCAGCGATTGCTCCGTTCCTTTTTGTGCTTCTTAATCCTCTCCGCCATCTCTTTATCAAGAGCCTCTGCGGTAGCAAGATATAACCTTTTCCCGGTGATTGACTCCGCCAGTTTCAACGCATACGCGCTCTTTCCGCTCCGCGCCCCACCGAGGATGAAAAACAGTTTGGAGTTCGGAGTTCGAAGTTTGGAGTTAACTTCTTTAGTCTTTAGCTTTTTTCCCTTCACTTGTTTACCTTAAACCAGACGGCAAAGTAAAAAGTTCCAGATGCAAGGCGGAGCAAGGCTTCAAGCGAGGCATACTTTTTAGTATGTTGAGCGAAGAAGCCGCAGCGACAACACAGCAGATGGACTTTTTACGAAGCCGTCAGTATTCAATCCCCTTCCTCGCCTTTATCCCGTTGTCAAACGGGTGTTTTATCTTGAGCATCTCTGTAACATAATCCGCCATCTTGACTAATTCAACGGCCGCATCTCTCCCTGTAAGAACCACCTCAAGCCCCTCCGGTCTGTTTTGCAGAAAATCTATCATTTCATTCATATCTAACCAGCCTCCTGCAATGACGCTGTTTATCTCATCCAGCACAAGGAGGTTCATATTGCCCTTATCAATTCTTTTCTTTACTGCTTCAAAGGTATCAGCAATGGATTTTTTAACTAATTCCCTATCAGTCTTTTCCTTCGTAAATATCGGATGTCTTACATTTGAGCGGAGTAGCTCTATCTGCGGAATGTTTTTGAAAATCTCTTTTTCGCCGGACAGCGCATTGTCAACCTTAAAAAACTGAACAAACAAGACCTTGCTCCCCTGCCCTGCCGCTCTCACAGCAAGGCCGATAGCGGCAGTTGTCTTACCCTTTCCTTCGCCGGTATATATGTGTATCAAACCTTTTTGCATAAATAAATCTTCAAGGCTAAAGCCTTGAGCTACATATAAACTGTAACTCAAACCTTTAGGTTTGAAACTATTATAAATAAAAAACCCATCCCTGCAAAAGAGGGATGGGTCTGCATTTCTTTGTTTCCTGCTAACCCTCCCCCTCGGAAGGCATTGCAAAAATATTTATCAGGTCTCCTGGCTCAGGGCAGCCTACTTTCCGTCCCTTCCCGCCCCGATGTTACATCTGGGCAGTGGTTGATGGATTTCGTTCCCTTTACAGTTGCGGGGCAGCTCCGGATTTCCACCGGATTCCCTGTATGCCGATTAGGCTATCAGGTTTAAAGCAAAAGAGTCAAGTGCAAATTTATCTACTATACAGAGCGTCATAACTTCGCATACCTGCGTTGCTCCTCGGTTCGTTGTTGCGGCGTATGCTAAAAATACGCCTCACTCCTCACCTTCGTCGCGCCTTGGTCTGCTTTGTTCTGACGCTCTGTATGCGCAACTATTTATTAGAATGCGCCCTTGTATTTCGCTGCCTTTCTTGATAATATTAAAAAATAAAAGCAGAGGTAATAATGCTGTCAAAGGTATTCAGCAGCGCAGTTTTAGGCATAGACGCATATCTTGTGGATGTTGAGGTAGATATCTCCCCGGGCCTTCCGCTCTTTTCTACTGTTGGCCTGCCTGACAATGCTGTTAAGGAAAGCAAAGACAGGGTAAAGGCTGCCATAAAAAATTCCGGCTACGAGTTTCCTGCAAAACATATCACTGTAAACCTTGCTCCGGCAGATGTAAAAAAAGAGGGCACAACATTTGACTTGCCGGTAAGCCTTGGCATTCTATCTGCTGAAGGAATAATAAAAAAGGAGGCGTTTGCAGATTATATGATTCTGGGCGAGCTTTCTCTGGACGGAAGGGTAAAACCTGTAAGGGGCGCCCTGCCCATGTCTGTTGCTGCCAAGAAGGCAGGATTGAAAGGCGTAATACTTCCAATGGAAAATGCTGAAGAGGCTGCGTTGGTAAATGATATAGACAGTATCGGCGTAAAAAACCTCGCCCAGATCGTCGAGTTTTTAAATGGCAGGCTTGAAATCCAGCCGTGCAGGACAAGTGTTGAAGCATATTTTAAAAGAAACGGAGAGGCGCATCTTGATTTAACTGAGGTAAAAGGCCAGGAGCATGTAAAAAGGGCGTTGGAAATTGCGGCAGCGGGCGGGCACAATGTGCTGATGATTGGCCCGCCCGGTTCCGGAAAGACCATGCTCGCCCGGCGCATGCCCACCATCCTCTCTGATATGAGCGTGGACGAGGCAATAGAAACTACAAAAATCCATAGTGTCGCCGGTGTGCTTGATGGAAAACAGGTTTTGGTAACAACACGGCCTTTTAGAAGCCCGCACCATACAATTTCAGATGCGGGACTCATCGGCGGAGGCCATATCCCGCGGCCCGGCGAGGTTTCCCTTGCCCATAACGGCGTTTTGTTTCTGGATGAAATGCCTGAGTTTAAGAAGAATGTGCTTCAGGTATTAAGACAGCCCCTTGAGGACGGCAGGGTTACCATATCAAGGGCTGCGATATCTTTGACCTATCCATCCCATTTTATTTTAATTGCCGCTATGAATCCCTGTCCATGCGGGTTTCTGGGAGATATTCACAAGGAATGCCATTGCACTCTAATACAGATACAAAAATACAGGGCAAAGATTTCAGGGCCTTTATTGGACAGGATTGACATCCACTGCGATGTGCCTGCCGTGCGGTTCAAGGAGCTTTCAGGCGATGCAAGCGGCGAATCCTCAAAAGATATAAAGATAAGGGTTGACAGGGCGCGAAAGATCCAGACAGAACGGTTTGCAGATAAAAAAATATATTCCAACAGTCAGATGTCAAGCCGCCATATAAAAAAGTTCTGCGATATAGATGGGGATGGCAAAAGACTTCTGGAAATGGCCATAGACAGACTTGGTCTCTCTGCAAGGGCGTATACGAGGGTTTTAAAGGTTGCGCGGACAATAGCTGATTTGGAAAGCGAGGAAAAGATTAAATCGCATCATTTGTCAGAGGCGATACAATACAGGAGTCTGGATAGGGGGATGGCCTAGGATTTACCCCCCCGCATCAAAATCTTTGGTGGGGGATAGATGTTGTAAAAAAACTATTGACAGGTTTTCGTATATTATGCTATTTTTAACATAGCCCTTCGTATTAAAATACCCTGAATATTTTTAAGATTTTTCAAATCTCATCATTATACAATACATACAACCTAAATGACTTTACCTTAATAACCCCAAACAAAGACATATTGAAAAAGCAAAACAGAAATATTTACGACGAATTGGAATATATCCTAACCCAATAATATTACTCACCGTGGATAAATATCAATAAGGTTGGACAAATATGCTTTACCTTATCTTGAACCCTGTTGGAAGGGCATTACAATATTATCATTGGTTCATTAAAAATTTATTGCATTTAACGAAACCTTCTAACTGGGTGAAATTTCCTGCCCAAAGGACGGAAACTTCCTCCAAAATAATAGAGGTCTCTTAAATCATGGATATTTTTATACCGCCATATTTTTTACATATTTTTTTAGAAAGGTTGTAGCACCCAACCAACAATCAGGTTGGATAATTTTAAAAGGAGTGTTTTATGAATCTCAAAGAACTTAAAGAAAAAAAGATTGGCGAGCTTACAACGCTTGCCAAGCAATACAATATAGAAGGCGCTGCAAGCATGAGAAAGCAGGACATTATATTTGCGCTGCTTCAGTCGCAATCAGAACAGAATGGCCTCATCTATAGCGAAGGCGTTTTGGAAACCCTGCCTGACGGGTTTGGTTTTTTAAGGGCGCCTGACTATAACTATCTTCCAGGCCCTGATGATATATACATATCTCCGTCGCAGATAAGAAGATTTAATCTCAGAACCGGCGACATTGTGTCCGGTCAGATAAGGCCGCCCAAGGAAGGGGAAAGATATTTCGCCCTTCTTAAGGTGGAAAAGGTAAATTTTGAGGACCCTGAAATTGCCAGGGACAAGATACTTTTTGACAACCTCACCCCTTTATATCCCCAGGAAAAAATTAAGCTTGAGCTATCAGGCAAAAAAACAGATCTCTCCATGAGGATAATGGACCTCTTTACGCCAATCGGCATGGGGCAGAGAGGTCTTATTGTATCGCCGCCAAGGGCCGGCAAAACAGTCTTGCTGCAAAAGATTGCCAATAGCATAACAACAAACCATCCGGAGATTGTACTGATTGTGCTTCTTATTGACGAAAGGCCTGAAGAGGTTACGGACATGCAGCGCTCAGTAAAAGGCGAGGTAATAAGCTCTACATTTGACGAACCTGCCCAAAGACATGTCCAGGTGGCGGAAATGGTAATAGAAAAGGCAAAAAGGCTGGTGGAACATCAGCGGGATGTTGTTATCCTGCTGGATTCTATCACAAGACTTGCGCGGGCATACAATACTGTTGTGCCTCCGAGCGGCAAAGTGCTTTCCGGCGGCGTGGACTCCAATGCACTGCATAAACCCAAAAGATTTTTTGGCGCTGCAAGAAGCGTTGAAGAAGGCGGCAGCCTTACGATTATTGCAACAGCATTGATTGAAACAGGCAGCAGGATGGATGAAGTTATATTTGAAGAATTTAAGGGCACAGGCAATATGGAAATAGTGCTTGACAGAAAATTGTCTGACAGACGCATCTTCCCTGCAATTGATATTAACAGGTCCGGCACAAGGAAAGAAGAACTCCTGCTCACAAAAGAAGAGTTGAATCGCATCTGGATACTGCGCAAGGTGCTTCAACCGCTCAATCCTGTAGAAAGCATGGAATTTCTTTTGGATAAAATACAAAGTACCGATACGAATAAAGACTTTCTTAAATCAATGAGCAAGTAGCAGAACTGTTGTGGCAGTTGAAACCGATGGCGGAGGTGTAGAAGAATGAACGCCGTTAGACCTAATGTGGTTCATCCTTATACTCTAAAAAGCGAAGGGTAATTATACATTGGCATCTTAAAATCGTGTAAAAGGAGGTCTAACGGGGTGAAGGAAAAGATCGTTAAGATAGCAAAAGCTAAAGAAGGGGTTGCTTTGCCAGAAGATTATTTGAGATATCTTGAACTCATACCCGGCGCAGAGGTTGAGCTTGCGTTGGATAAAAAGAAAAAATGGATTATTATAAGGCCGCTGCACGGCGAAGATTTTATGGGGCACTTTAAAAAGACAATGGAAACTATGGCGTGACTAACCTGCCCGTTATATTATCTTGACTACACTTTCTTCCTGTCCAATTGCCATAATATGGGCGCCGTCGCAAAAACCCTTTAATTCCTTTACCTGTGCGGCTGCAATTTCGATTCCCTTTTCAAGTTGATCTTCAGACTTTTTAAGTTCCTCTATAAGGTGTTTAGGCACTGTTACACCAGGAACATTAGTATTCAGAAATTGCGCCATCTTTGCTGATTTGAGAAGCAGGACGCCGCCCAAAATCTTTACATCAAACCCCTTTGCATATTCATAAAATTTGTGGAATTTTTCAATATCATATATGGCCTGGGTTTGAAAGAATTTTGCCCCTGCCTCTACCTTTTTTTCAAACTTTATCATCTCAGGCTCAAACGGCTCAGCCTCAGGCGCAACAACAGCGCCGATAAAAAAATCCGTTCCGCCTTTTAGAGGGGTATCCTTCATATTTGTTCCGGCATTCAGCTTTTTTATAACCTGAACAAGCTGGACAGAATCCAAGTCAAACACAGCCTTTGCCTCTCTGTGGTCGCCGAAGGAAACATGGTCGCCTGACAAGGCGAGGATATTTTGGACGCCCAATGTCCATGCGCCCATGATATCTGACTGCAGGGCGAGCCTGTTCCTGTCCCTGCATGTCATCTGAAAAACAGGGTCTATGCCTTCTCTAATCAGAAGCACGGAGCAGGCAAGGGATGAGAGCCTCATCACTGCCCTTTGATTGTCAGTAACATTTGCAGCAGCTATCTTGCCCTTTAAAAGCCGCGCCTTTTTAAGAAAATCAGAGGTGTCTGTTCCCTTTGGCGGGCATATCTCTGCGGTGATGGTGAATTTTTTTGACGCAAGTGATTCTTTTAAAGTTTGCATTTATTCCACCTTTTATTTTTAGATTCTGTTTCTTTTCAGTGGCACAGAGCCTGCCCCTGAATGTTTCTATCAGGGGCTTCCAGCCTGTGAAAACAGGTAAGATGTCTGTTCCACCTAAAAAAATCTGAACTCGTCCCTGATTTCCATACGGAGTTTCTTTTTGGTGCCACATCTTATGGGGCTGTTGCCCAAATCATAAATGTCATTCCCGAAGGCTTCTATCGGGAATCCAGTTCTTATAAATTCAATGAGTTATAGATACCCGACAGAGACATTCGGACATGACACCTAAAGGCAATAAAATACACGCTTCCGGGTGATTGCCAGTGAGGAAGGTTCCTTTTGTAAATTGTAAATCTGAAATCTCTCCACAGGCTGGAAGCCTGTGCTACCACGGGTTTTCATGATTGCCTCACCGTGCAAAACGCATCTAACTATTTCTTTGCCCTTGATTCCACAACTAACATCCTTGGCTTTATACTATTTGAATAATCCTTTGGAGGCGCAATCTTCTTAAGCACATCTAATCTTCCTTGCGCCTTTAGCCTCCTATAAATCACTATCCATACACAGTCATTTTCCATATTAACCTCGCATTTGCCGTTTGCCATGCCGCCGCAAGGTCCATTTAAAAGCCCTTTTGGACACAGCGTATGCGGACATATACCGCCGGTCTCTCCAAGAACGCAATCTCCGCACAAGGAGCAGCCTTCAAAAAAATGGCCGTATCTCGTTACATTGGCAAGATACAACGAATCCAGCGCAGGAAATACGGGCTGCGCATCGCCTGCCGCATCCGCGACCGCCTTTACCCCTGCGCCGCACGCAAGAACAAGAAATGCGTCGGTCTCGGCAATCGCCTCCTTATTTTCGCGGAAATGTTTTTTAATAAGCATGCTGTAGCATGTCTCATCCGGTATTGAAGAGCCGGTAACCTTCTTGCCCTGTTTTTCAAGCAATGCAACCATTTCCTTTACTTCTCGCTCGCCACCTGTCTCACACTGCTCCGCACAGGAATTGCAGCCGAAGAGATAAATCTGCCCTCTTTCTTGCAGGCATTCCAGTATTTTTGAAAAACTCTTCTTCTTTGTAATAATCATTTGTTCTACGGTCGTCTTTCTCTAATCCTTAACCCATGCCTTCGCGCTGCTTCCACTGTATTATACATAAGCATAGCGATGGTCATAGGCCCCACTCCGCCGGGCACCGGCGTTATAAACGCTGTTCTTTTAGAAGCCTCTTCGAATTCCACATCGCCTACCAGCTTCCCGTCACCAAGTCGATTTATCCCGACATCTATAACAATCGCCCCCTGTTTTATCCAATCTCCCTTTATCATAGCTGGTTTGCCAATTGCTGCAATCAAGATATCGGCCTTACCTACTTTCTCTTCAAGATTCAGCGTCCTTGAATGGCAAATGGTTACTGTTGCATTTTTATGCAGAAGCATAAGGGCGATAGGCTTGCCAACAATAGTGCTCCTGCCTACAACCACAGCCTCTTTCCCTGAGATATCTACACCAGTACCTTCTAAAAGTTTCATAATGCCAAGCGGCGTGCATGGCTGGAATAAAGGCTGATTGATGACAAGTCTTCCGATATTCAACGGATGGAATCCATCTATATCCTTTTCAGGCAATATAGCCTCTAAAATTACTTTCTCATTAAGATGGTCAGGGAGCGGAAGCTGGACAAGGATACCGTGAACATTGGGGTCATTGTTTAATTCAGATATCTGCCAGAGTAGCTCTTCCTGCGCAATTTCTTTATGGAGGGTATGCTGAAAAGAATTGACACCTATCTCTTCACATGCCTTTCCCTTTGCCCTTACATACACTTGTGAGGCAGGGTTGTCTCCCACAAGCACAACTGCCAAACCAGGTTTTACACCGTGCCCTTTGAGAAAATTTACTTCATCCTTTAGCCTATCCTTAAATTTTTGGGCCAGTGCCTTTCCATCAATATTCGCCATAGGTGAAGTAGTATACTTAAGAAGATTGCAATTGTAAACTCCAAAAAGGCAGATGCATCTCCTAACATACTGCGGGAAAAACCTGTGATAGCGTCATTCTGAGCGGCCTGCTAAATAAAAAGGGGAGTTATTATCCTCCCCCCTATTCTTTGAACCAAGGAATCTCTTTAATTTTTTTAAAATTTTAACTGCTATAGCCCGCCGTATGCCCCCGATGAGACATCGCGGGATGAAGGCAGACGAATGGAATTTGAGCTGTTATTTCTTCTTTGTAGTCGTCTTCTTTTTTGGAGCTTCTTTTGCCGCTGGTTTAGCCTTTGACTTTGATGCCTCAATCTCCTTCTTCAGGTTGTCATTTTCCTGTGTCAAGGACGCTACCTTAGCTTTAAGGTCATCAGCTTCCTTTTTCAGGCTAGCCACCTGGCTCTTCAGGCTGTTATTTTCATCAGTCAAGGTCTGCGCCTGACTCTTGAGCTGTTCATTCTCCTGCTTTAACTGCTGACCGCAGCCGGCAATAGCAAGCGCCAGCACAAATGCAAAGATGCTGCTTACAATTACACTTCTTCTTACCATTGTACTTCTCCTTTCCTTTTCGTTTTAGTTTGAGTCCTTCTGGTTCAAAGCCTTTACCCTGTTAGAAAGTTCCGTTTAAAAAGGTTTAAATTCTTTATTGATAGAATAAACCTCTCTGCCAAGAACTTTCTAACGGGGTTCACATTTTATAGTGTAAAAGTCTTTCTACTATCCTGCTGTTTTTAACATGTTTTTCCACGATCTCATCTATATCGCTTTCAGACACATTACGATACCATACGCCTTGAGGATAAATGACAATCACGGGACAAAAGCCACCCTTGGGGTTAGTTTCCTTGCATACGCTGAAACACCCGCCTTTAGATGTCTTTATCTCATTCGTCAGCCCTTCTGATCCCAATTTATCCCGCAACACTTCAAGCAATCTCTCAGAACCAACACTTGAACAGGTCTTGCCATGACATACAAGAATATGCAGTTTATACGGTTTCATTGTTAAATTAATTACAGAGAATAACTTGTTAATATATCTATAGTCAAGATATTTTATATTTTTCGTGGCTAAAGCGGGACAAGTAAACCACCCCACCTTTAACCCTCGCACCAAAATCTTTGGCGCGGGTGAACAAGACTGGGCTTTCTGGTGTAATGGTAAATTATAGACTATGCTAATCGCAATGGGCGGAGTTATAGTTTTTTCATTCTTTGAAGGCGTTTTCTTTCTAATTTGGACAGTTTTCTTGGGTTTCCACTCTTGTTGGACACTATAATTTCGTCCTCATCCTCATCTATAACCCCTTTCATATAGCTGTAAAGGGCAGTAGCGAGTATTGCATTGAATTCATCCGAAGATATGGCAATTGCACCGTAGGCCTCAGCAAACGAGGCAACCGCCCTGTCAGATGTGACAAGTGTCATGTTTTGCTTTTCAGTCTTCGCTATTTCTTTCAGAATCTGGTCTGCCTCTTCACCGTCTTTGGAAAAGATGATTTCAATGCCATACTGATTTATTTTTGTCCTGTAAAAACTCCCTGATTTTTTGCCATCAAACACAACAGTTACCCTGTGTCCTTTTGCTCGCTTGTATACCAGAAGCCTTTTGATAAGCCCTTCTCTCGTGCCTTCCAAATCTGTTGCCGTTTGGCCGGGTAATGCCATAACCCCGGTAAGATTGTATCCGTCTATTACAAGATGAATTGCCATTGTTTTAAAATAGCAGATATATGGCGGTTTTTCAATACTTGCCGATTTTATAAGCAAAAACGCCTTTGCCTGCATAAAATTTAATCTAATAATAGTTGCCTGCGCTCCAAATCTCCTTGATTTTATAGCAATTTTTCGTTTTTAAAATTGGCATAAGGTTTGCTAAGTTAATCAGATAGTATCACTCTTGCAAATATTATTCACCCCCACACCAAAATCTTTGGGGCGGGGGTTTACAAAACCAAAAAATTCTTTACAAAGCAAAACCAGTGTGCTAATTTTTGTGAAACTTGGTACCAGCCCCCTAACGGCGGGTCGGTCTTTGCGGAGGAGTATTATGAAAAAAATTGAAGCAATAATAAAACCGTTCAAACTGGATGAGGTAAAAGAGGCATTGAATGAAATCGGTATCCAGGGCATAACAGTTTCAGAGGTAAAGGGTTTTGGAAGACAGAAGGGCCATACAGAGCTTTACAGAGGCGCAGAATATGTTGTTGACTTTCTCCCAAAAATAAAAATAGAGATAGTAGTAAAGGCAGATATGGCGGCAAAGGTTGTTGAGACAATTATCAATGCCGCAAAGACCGGCAGAATAGGAGACGGCAAGATATTTGTCCTGCCCGTGGACGAGGTGATAAGGATAAGAACCGGGGAAAAAGGAGAAGAGGCGATTTAAAAAATAGGGTCAAGGGGCAGGGGTCAAGAAAACAGTATATTTACTTGCCCCTTGACCCTTAAATTAAAGGAGGAACACAGATGACACCAAAAGAGGTATTGCAGTTAGCGAAAGAAAAAAATGCGCGGATGGTTGATTTAAAGTTTCTGGACTTTATCGGCATCTGGCAGCACTTTTCAGTTCCCCTCTCTGAACTGAAGGAGGAGATATTTGAGGAGGGGCTTGGCTTTGACGGCTCATCCATCCGAGGCTGGCAGCCGATCCATGCAAGCGATATGCTTGTGCTACCAGACCCAACAACAGCGGTTATGGATCCCTTCATGGAAACACCAACACTTAGCCTTATCTGCAACATTGTTGACCCCATAACAAAAGAGGATTATACGAGGGATCCGAGGAATATCGCGAGAAAGGCTGAGGCATATCTGAAATCAACAGGCATAGGTGATGTTGCCTATTTTGGCCCAGAACCGGAATTTTTTATTCTGGATGACATAAGATTTGACCAAGGGCCGCAACATGGCTTTTACTTTATAGATTCTGTTGAGGGCATCTGGAATTCAGGGAGGGAAGAATGCCCAAACCTCGGCTACAAACCGCGCCATAAGGAAGGATATTTCCCTGTTGCGCCCACAGACAGCCAGCAGGATATAAGGACAGAGATGTGCCTCTTAATGGAGCAGGTGGGTATCCAAATAGAAAAACAGCACCATGAGGTTGCTACAGCAGGTCAGGCAGAGATTGACATGAGATTTGACAGCCTGCTGCGCATGGGCGACAAGCTCATGTGGTATAAATATATTGTGAAGAATGTGGCGTGGAGATGGAAAAAAACAGTAACCTTCATGCCCAAGCCTGTATTTGGCGACAACGGAAGCGGTATGCACACCCATCAGTCAATATGGAAGGGCGGAAAGCCTACATTTGCGGGCAATAAATACGGCGGGATGAGCGACCTTGCCATGTATTACATCGGCGGCATTTTGAAACATGCAAGGGCATTAAACGCATTTTGCAATCCAGGGACAAATTCCTACAGAAGGCTGGTGCCCGGCTTTGAGGCGCCGATAAACCTTGCATACTCAAGCAGAAACAGGAGCGCAGCCATAAGGATTCCGATGTATTCGCCGTCGCCAAAGGCAAAGAGGATTGAGGTAAGATTCCCGGACCCGTCCTGCAACGGCTATCTCGCATTTGCGGCGATGCTCATGGCAGGGCTTGACGGAATACAGAATAAGATTAACCCGGGCGACCCGTTGGATAAAGATATATACGGACTTTCACCGGAGGAACTTGCAAAAGTTCCATCCGCGTGCGGCTCTCTTGAGGATGCTTTGAATGCGCTGAAAAAAGACCACGAGTTCCTGCTAAAAGGCGATGTATTTACCAAGGATGTCATTGACACATGGATTGAGTATAAGATAGATAAAGAGGTGAACCCGGTAAAACTGAGGCCTGTGCCGCACGAATTTACGCTGTATTTTGACTGCTAATCATAATAGTAAACGACAATAGAAAGTTGGCATTGCTTCAGCCTATGGACATCGCATGAAGTTCATCATCAATCTTCAAGTCACCATCATTCAAGTTACCATCAGGGGGTTCATAGAGAGGCCTTTGCTAATTTGTTGAAGATCAATAATTTTTCCAATATACGGCCAATATGATAGTGTCGGAAAACCTTCAAGATGTCACCCTGAACCCCGGCCTGGCGCAAGGTCAGGCTTGGGTGAAACGATGCTGAAATCAGTTCGGCAGAAGGTGCAGCATGACAATATTATGTAATTTACGAGTTTTCCGACGCTATCATATAAACATTGATAAACATTGTAATCGGCATGCCTTCAATATCCCGCAGGATTTTTTAAAGGTCTTACGGCCGTGCCTGAGATAGATGCCTCTTACGCCGCAGGGTAATGGAGATATGCCTCCTTTCTTTAATTCGTTGGGAATCCTCGCCTGTCCATATGCAGGCCGTTC
>JACPZB010000033.1 GCA_016195725.1 Deltaproteobacteria bacterium
ATGGAGACTGCCTGAATACAGAGAAAAAGGATTCCCTGATAAAACTATTATTCGCTATGCACTCGGAGATGCAAAGAAAAAAAAGTATGGTAAGTTGGTGACAGGAAGCTCTGGAGGAGATATTAATCGTCCTGAATTAGAGGGCTGGCGATTTACTCCAGAAGGAGCTGAATGGATTAAAAAGAATGAAAGTAGAATTTTAAAAGCATTAAAACTTGAAGCGCCAGACATGCCAAAACTTGAGGCAGAGCGCTTTATTAGACAGTTAAAAAATGACCCTTCCTTTATATTTTTTACAAAGAATGGAAATTTAGATGAAGTATCATTCTATATGTTTACTGATTTATTAGCATGTGTACCAGATGCACCAAAAGAAATTATAAAACAAAAATTCGAACGGCTTTTAACGACTGCAAACTTAGTTAACGATAAGGAAATTACCGAGATTTTAGAGGCATGTGCAATTAAATTTTCTCAATTTATAGTTAATTGAGGAGGGTGTTATGAAATTAGGCGTTCCGATAGATTTGAAATTCACGACAAGATATTATCAATTCAACAGGCAATTTGCTATACGTGATGTTTTTGATGCATTGGTTGAGCTTGTTACAAACAGTGATGATAGCTACCATCGCCTTTATGAACATAAAAAACGCAGTGAAGATGGCGGCCCAGTCCTAATTGAAATATGCGAGCAAAGAAAAGGTGAACCTTCTTTGGTAGTTGTACGTGACAAAGCAGAAGGAATGACTCTGCAAGAAATGATAGAAAATTTTGGAGATGTTGGTACACGCAGAAGCAAAAGTGGCGATAGAGGTTTCATGGGCAGAGGGGCAAAGGATTGTACAGCATTAGGTAGTATGACTGTAGAGTCAATTAAGGATGACAAATATTACAAATGTGAGCTAACAGCTAAACCTCAACTTATTCCTCAAATAGATAAAAAAAGTGCGACTGAGGAAATAAGAAAAACATTAGGAATTGAAAAAGGAAACGGAACAGTAATTGCTTTAAAAATTGAAGCTCAACATAAAACCCCACGCATTGATACAATTGTACGTGATTTGCCATGGCATTTTGCACTAAGGGATATTTTATCTGAGCATAGTTCTACCAAGGTTTTAATTAAAAATCTCAACAACCCTAAGATAAAGCCAGAAAAAGCAGTTTACAGACAGCCAGAAGGTGAATTGGTCTGTGATGAGAAGTTTGAAGTCCCAGGATATCAAAATGCTATTGCAAAATTAAAAATATGGAAAGCACCTGAGCCATTTGATGACCTTGCAGATAAAAGTTTTAGGAGGTCCGGTATTATTGTTAAAGGTAAGAGGGCAATTCATGAATGTAGTCTCCTATACCCTGGTTTTGAAAAAGATCAGTATGCATTAAAATATTTTGGGCGATTAGAATGCGAGTATATTGATAGATTACTTGAGGAATATGATGAAAGATTAAAGAATGATGAACCACACCCAGCAGAAAATCCAACCTTGCTAATAGACCCAAATCGTCAAACGGGCTTAATAAGAGAACATCCTTTTACACAAGCTCTTTTCCAAATTCCAAAAGAGCGACTTAAATCTCTTATTGACAAAGAAAAAGAGCAAGCACAAACAAGCAAGGCCGAAGTCGTAAGCAAAGAAACCAGAGATAGACTAAATGATTTAGCCAAGGCTGCAAGTAAATTTTTAACGCAGCAGATAGAAGATTTAGAGGAACTTACAACAGATGAAGAAGTTGATGAGAACTTCTTCAGGAAACAAGGGGTCTTAATTTATCCAACATATCCAAAAGTTGCAATAAGTGAAATACGTCCATTAACTTTCTACGTGAATCGTCATTTATTCAATAAAGAAGGGCAGGAGGTAGAAGTAAAAAGCGACAATGCCGCCCTTTCAGTTTTAGATTCGCCATTCAAATTAAGAGCTCATCCCAAAAAGAGTGATAGACTTATAGGCACTTTTCGTATAAAGGGTGAAAAAATAAATGAGGGTGTACTAATCGAAACAATTTGCGATGGATTGCCATCTGCACAGGCAATTGTACAAGTAGTTGAAAACAGGTTAGAAGATCATACATTTACTTCTCCGTTGGAATTTGAGCACAAAGCTTATCAAATAAAGGAAGGTAGTTCCAGAAATCTAAAACTGTTTGCAAAGTGTCCCGAATTAGTAAATCAGGAAACTATAATCAATATAGTTTCTTCTGATAGTGTAAGTGTTCCTGTAATTGGACGTTGCCACCTATTACCTATTGCAGGGACAAATTATGCTTTGGGAGAGGTTACAATTAAAGGGAGACGACTGATAAAAGATGCTGTAACAGTAACGGCCTCAATAAATGGCGACAAAGCAATCACCAAAGTTAAGGTAATACAAAAGGAAGAAAAGGGAGTAAAAATAGAAATTGATTTGAGAGATGAAGATTTTGGCAACTTTCGTGCGTTATGGGCTGAACATGAAGGCAAACCAAATCTTTTATTGATATCCGCACGTCATGGTTCCATCAAACGATATTTAAAATATAATCCTGAAACTAGGGAATGGGAAGGAGATAAAATGCCTCACTTTCGTGTCCTTCTTGCAGAAATAGTAACTGAGAGTGTATGCAGAAAAGCATTACGCTTAGAAACTGAAGCTAGACCATGGGAGTTTAGATTTGCGGATTTGAAAGATGATCATCTAATTACTGACGCAGTTGTTGCACAACTGCAAAAAAGAATTCGTAATTTTGCAGCAATTGCTCATAGTATTATGCTTGAGGTTTAAAGTAATTTCATTGGAAGCGAGTCTTGAAATATAGAATATATTTTTCAAGAAAGAAAACCAAAGCCGCATCACCTTTTTCTACCCCAATAAATCTCAGTTAATAGAGCTCTATATTCTATAATATTGAGCATTCTGGATAAGACATTGAGGGAGCTATAAAGAATGGCAAAACTGCTGAATTATGAGAAGGCATTTATTGACCCTGTCAAAATTAAAGACTATATTCTTTCTCCATCACACCCCGTTGGAAGATTTAAAATGGCATTATTTCAAAAGATGGGATATACTGATAAAAATTGGAAAGAGTTAGTGGATGATATTAAAGAGCATCATCTGCCTTTGGATGCAAAACCGGTTGAAAAGACTAAATATGGCCAGAAATATTTAATCAAAGGCATTATTAAAGGGCCAAGTGGCAATGCGGTAATGCTCAAATCAATCTGGATTATTTTAAAAAGTGAGGACATGCCTCGTTTTGTAACTATTTATCCAGAAGGAGGAAGCAATGAAATATAAATTATTGGATTGTGTGGTTTTGACGCATGATTTGCCTGAATTTGAATTGTGTACAGGTGACCTGGGGACAGTAGTAGAGACCTATAAACCGGATGGTCTTGAGGTTGAGTTTGTTAAAGCTTCGGGTAAGACGCTTGCAGTTGTTACAATATCAGAAAAGGATGTGAGGCCTATTGAATCAGCAGATATAATTTCAGTCAGGTCTTTAAGCCACGTGGCATAGGTTAAAATACCTCAAACCCCGCCTTTTTAAAATGTTCATCAAATGTAAAAGCCTTGTGGAGTTTCAATTTTTCCATTATTGCAAAACTTGCGCAGTCGGTGAAGCTTAACTCTTTGTCTTCATATTTTTTAAAGATTTCCCACGCCTTTAATCTGTCTTCATCTTGGACATCTGTAATCTTAACTATGCTGCTGTTAAATAACGCATCTCCAAAAATAACCGCTGCGTAATGAGAAACCCTGTATCTTATCAGGGTTATGCTTTCATCTATCACATATTCTGAAGTTATAAGTTCAATTTTATGTTTTTTTGATTTCTGCGCTTTTTGCCACAGGCTTCGTCGTGAGCTCAGCCGAACGATGGACATTGTCCAGCGTGAACAAACTACTTTGGTCCTACCACGCTCAACGTATACGCATCCGGTTTTATATATCTCTGGGCTGTTTTTAATACATCGTCCGCTGTAACTGCTTCAATCTTTCCGGGATAGCGTTTGTATTCATCAAAGCCAAGGCCGAAAAGTTCGTTGTTTGTCATATCTGATGCCTGTGCCGAATTTTCCTGAAGCCCCATTTCATAGCCGCCTATGAGAGCGCCCTTTGCCCTTTTCAGTTCCTCGTCATCAACCTTTTCGGTAATTACCTTTTTTAATTCCCTTAATATACCCTCTATTGCCTTATCTTTCTTATCAGGGGCCGCTCCCATATATACAGCAAATACCCCCGGCTCAACGCCCTCCCTTGAAAAGGCGCTTAAGGCATAAGCAAGGCTCTGTTTATCCCGAAGCTCTATAAAAAGCCTGCCTCCCTGGCTGGAAAGTATCGCAGTCAAGACAGAAAGCGGATACCGCGCCTCGCTGGTAATCGTTGCGCCAAGAAAACCCAACGCAATGTGCGTCTGCTTTTTCTCTTTTACATCGCCAGTCTTTTTAATATGGTCTTGCCTGCCGTCTATTGGAAGATTTGCCAAAGGCTTGGCCTTTCGGTTGAAGCTGCCCAATAGTTCTTCAATTCTTTTTATAGCCCCATCTTTATTTATATCGCCAATAATGGATATAACCATGTTCTGCGGGATTATAAGCCTTCTATAATGGCTTACAAGGTCTTTTCTTTTAAAGCTTGATACTGTTTTTTCAATACCAATCACTGGCATTCGGTAAGGGTGTTTTTCATACAGCGCCTTATAAAATAGTTTGAATGTATAGCCGGGCAGATAATCCTCCTGCCTCTTTATACCTGCAAGTATTTCTTTTTTTGTCTTTTCCAGTTCATCCTGAGAAAATGCTGGATTCAGAAGACAATCTGCAATAATCTCAATGCCATTATCAAAATATCTGCTTAAAAATTTTCCTGATATGCCAATGGAATTCTTGCCCGAGAAGCCGTTTACACTGCCGGCCATGCCTTCTATTTCTCTTGCAAGTTCAACAGCCGTTCTTTTTTCTGTGCCTTTGGTAAGCATAGCCGCCACAAAGTTGCCGAGGCCGTTTGCTTTGTCGTCCTCATACCGTAACCCGCCATGGAATGCTGCATAAATGGCGACTGTAGGATTTGAGTGGTCTTCTTTTACAATAAGGGTTATGCCGTTTTTAAGTTTTATTTTTGAAGGCTCTTCTGCCTTCCTAACTGCATTGTTTGTTTTCTTGGCCTCTTCACTTTGCGATAGTGATATCTTTGCCGCTCCTGCTGCTGAAACAATGTCTTCCTGACTTATAACATCTTTGTCAATCTTCGGCAGTAGAAGGGCTGCTGTCATATTGTCGTCTCTCAGATAGTGCCTTACGATACGTCTTATATCTTCGGATGTTACCTTTGATATGCCGTCGAGATATTTCCTTTCGTAAGCTATGTCGCCAGCAGTTACCTCAAAATAGCCGAGCTGCCTTGCCCTTCCTTCCATAGTCTCCCGTTCATATATAAATTCGCTTTCAAGATTAAGCTTTGCCTTGTCTAATTCAGCAGGCGAACCACCTTCGTATCGTATCTTATAAAGCTCCTTCATAATCTCTTCTATGGTCTTCTTTGCATTCTTTGCCTCAAGGTTTGCATTTATAAAGAATACGCCTGGCTCTTTCGGGGTCATGGCATAGGCCGAAACGCCGTGGACTATCTGTTCTTTTTCCCTCAGCCTCTGGTAAAGCCTTGAGCTTTCCCCTTGTCCAAGAATATTTGCAAGCACATCTACGGCATATGTGTCAGGATGGCTTAGCTCAGGTATGTGAAATGCCATGCCGAGATGGGCTTCTTTTATCTCCTCATTTGAGATGGTCGTCTTGAGTTCTTTCTGAACAGGTTCAACAAGTCTTGACTTGTGCGGCTCAGGGCCTGGTTTAAAATCCTGAAAGCTGTTTTTTATGGCGTCTAAGGCCTTATTTCTATCAAAGTCTCCAACCACAACAAGGGTCATATTGTTCGGGATGTACCATTTTTTGAAAAAATCAAGTATCTGCTCGCGTGTAAAACTTTTTACTATCTCTGTATATCCTATGACAGGCCTTTTGTAGGGATGGGTTGTATATGCGGCGGCAAAGATATTTTTATAGAGCTTCCTGCCAGGGTCATCCTCACCCATCCTGAGTTCCTCCAGTACAACTTCCAGCTCTTTTTTAAGTTCATGTGGGTCAAAAGATGAATGCTGTATCGCATCTGAGATGATGTCAAGGCCTGTATCAAAATATCTGCTTGCTACTGCAAGGTGATATACTGTATTGTCATACGATGTGTAGGCATTTATATAGCCGCCTGCTGCCTCAATTTCGCCTGCAATCTGCCCGACCTTTCTCTTTTCCGTGCCTTTAAAAAGCATGTGCTCAAATACATGGGCTATGCCTGCCTCTTTCTCGCTTTCATCTGCGCTGCCAACCCTGACGAACATCTGAAATGCAACAACCTTTGCAGAATGGCCTTCTTCAAGGATAACGGTCATGCCGTTATCCAGTTTGGTCTTGAATAGATCCTTTAACTGGGCGTTGGCGTAGCTTGAAAAAATGAACGGCAAAAGAATTGCCAATAATACTTTTGCAAATCTTAATCTCATGGTATTCTCCCTTTTCATGAAGTAGTAAACAATGAAGTATAGAGTAAAATAACAAAAATAAATTTTCAACACTTTAAATTTTTATTAAAATATGTTAACACGATAATCTGAAATGAAAGGTGTGGAGGCAGGAAAAAACATATGCCGCTTATCAAAGATTTTAATCCATTCAAGATTCTGAAAATGGCCTTGAAAAGAGGCGGTGATTTTGCGGATATCTATATGGAGGAGACTGTCAATACATCCATAATCTGCGAAGAAAATAAAATTGAAAAAGTTATATCAGGAAGAGACAGGGGATTGGGGCTTCGGGTTATCTTTGATTTCAAGACCGCTTATGCGTATACCAATGATTTGACGGAAAAAGGGCTTCTCAAATTGGCAGATACAGTGAGCAGGGCTGTGAAAGAAGGAAGGGCAAAAGAGGATATCAGCCTCGTGAAAAAAGATATCGCTCAGGGTTTTTTCATAAAGACACCGCCTTCGGATGTTGACCTCTTAAAAAAGGCAGAGCTGGTTAAACATGCCAATTCTTTTGCAAGGGGCTTGGATAAGAGGATTGAACAGGTAAAGGTTGTTTATGGCGATGGTTTTAGAAAAACGGCGGTTGTAAACTCCTTCGGCCAATGGGTTGAGGAAAATAGGACGGGAATTTTATTTCTCGTTCAGGTGGTAGCGAGGGAAGGGGATGTGGTGCAGACAGGGTATGAGCCTATCGGCGGTGTTATGGGATTGGAGATATTTGAAGAATCGCCTCCTGAAAAGGTTGCTGAGACAGCCTCAAAACGGGCAATCCTCATGCTCAGGGCAAAAAAGGCGCAAGGCGGGAAGATGCCGGTCGTTCTGTCCAGCGAGGCAGGAGGCACCATGATACACGAGGCTGTGGGCCACGGCCTTGAGGCAGATCTGGCGCAGCAGGGACTTTCGGTATATTCAGGGAAGATCGGAGAAAAGATCGCCTCTCCGCTGATAACCGTGATAGATGACGCAACCATCCCTTACAAGAGAGGTTCGTTTTTCTTTGATGATGAGGGAAGCCCTGGCCAGAAGACAACCCTTGTAGAAAACGGGGTTTTAAAAAACTATATGTATGACCGGCTTACAGCAATGAAGGATGATGCTCTGTGCACAGGAAACGGCAGGCGGGAATCGTATCACCACAGGCCCATCCCAAGGATGACAAATACCATGATCGTTTCCGGAAGGGCAAACCCGGAAGAGATTATCAAATCCCTTGAAAAAGGGCTTTTCGTAAAAAAGATGGGCGGCGGACAGGTAAATACCGTGAACGGCGATTTTGTATTTGAGGTTACGGAAGGATATTTAATAGAGAAGGGGAAAATCGGGGAGCCGGTGAGAGGCGCAACCCTCACAGGAAACGGGCCAGAGGTTTTAAACAATATAGACATGGTAGGCTCTGACCTCGGCTTCGGCATTGGCACATGCGGAAAGGATGCGCAGGGTGTGCCTGTCTCAGACGCCCAGCCGACCTTGCGGATACCGGAGATTGTGGTAGGCGGAGAGGTAAAATAAAAAAGTGTATTCTGATTCTGGGAGCGCACCTGTATGATACCGGTGATATTGCTGCGAAAGATTATTTTCGCTGCCCTTACTTTGTCCTATTCGCCAGTCAAAGTAGCTTCCTCTATAATAACCTCATACTTGTATCCGCCTCCAAAATCCTTGTTTGTAGCCATATGGCCGGTTGCAAGAATTACATCCCCTACCTTTGCGTTTTGATTTGTAGTGACTGTAATATCGTTGGAGCCTTGTTTGCCGCTGCCGTCCTGAAGGTGGACCCAGTTTCTTCCCATAATGCCGCCATTGAATTTTACCACCTTACCGCGAACAGCAACTTTCTTGCCGCTGAGCTTATCCTTCTTTGTATATAGCTCTTCCACAGTATAGCCGCCCTTTGCCTTTTTAATTTCAGATGCCGTGCAAGTTTTATGCAATCCGCCTACTATAAAAATGGCTAACAGCAGTGTTGCTACGATGCTTGCATAGAATTTCATTGGTATTCTCCTTATGTTTTTTCCGCATAATGTATCATAATGTCAACGAACCAAGCAATATCTTTCTTGTTTTGGGAAGAGGTTTATTTGCTTCGCCATTGTTTAAGTTTTGGAATGAATATTTTTGCCGTTTCTATTGCTTGAGCTTTGGGCATATTTTTTAATTGAACCATAAAACCGGTCACCTTATCAATCATCTGCTGTATGGCAATCTCTGGTTCTCCAAACTTTCTATAGCATGTACCTCCTTTTTAGACGACTTTAGACGACAATATTCTATTTCGCCTTTCTCAAAAACTCGGCGCTCTCCTCAGGGAGGCCGGTATTTACATACATGCCGCTTCCCAGCTCAAAACCGGCGGCCTTGCTAACCCTCGGGATTATACTGACATACCAGTGAAAATATTCCATGTCGCAGTCTTTTGGTTTGTTTGAGCGGATTACAAAATTATAATCCGGGTTGGCCAATCCATGATAAAGCTTGGAAAGGATACCCTTCAGGCTTAAGGCCAAATCCTTAATCTCTGCATCAGCAATATCGCCGTAAGATGCGGAATGTCTTTTGGGGAATATCCATGTATGAAACGGCGAAAGCGCCGCATAGGGGACAAATGTTAGAAAATGTTCGGTCTCTATAACTATCCTTACACCTTCCTCTCTTTCCTTTTTTGCCAACATGCACATAAGGCATTCGCCTGTGTCGTCAAAGAAATGGGCGGCAGCCTCAAGCCTGTCCCTGAACTGGATGGGTGTTATCGGTGTTCCAATAAGCTGTGAATGGGGATGTTCCAGTGATGTGCCGGCTCCCTCACCGTGATTTTTAAAGATTATGACATGCTCAACCCGCGGGTCAAGATATGCCTCAAGGAATCTGTTTTTGTAAATCTTTACTATATTCTCTATTTGTTCTAAAGAAAGCAGCGCAGGGTTCATATTGTGCAAAGGTGTTTCAACGATAACCTCGTGCACTCCCACGCCAGAGACAGTGCGTCTTATGCCGTCATTTTTTCTCTCTTTAGTGCCGGAAATAGACACCGCGGAAAACTTATTTGGCACTACCCTGACCTTCCAGCCATTTTCACCGCCTATTCGTATAAGCTCCCCAGGGGTTTTTGCCTCGTTGCCGGGACAGAAAGGGCAAGTTTCAAGATAAGGGGGAACAGCCTTTCTGCTTACAGGGGTTTTAAAATCCTCGGGCCGCTTAGCCCGTTCTGTTGCAATTACGACCCATTCTCTGGTTATAAGATTTAGCCTCAGTTCAGACATAACCAAACTATAGCGCTGAATTTTAAATTTGCAATAAAAGGCGGGGCACGAAATGGCAGATTTGTTTTAATGTTTTGTGGCGCGTTTAACATGCCGATAAGCGGGGCGTCTCCACAGCGAGATAAACTTGGTGGGCGGTACTGGATTTGAACCAGTGACTTCCACCGTGTGAAGGTGACACTCTGCCGCTGAGTTAACCGCCCGTTATTAAATTGTTACAGACATAAAAAATGGTATAGAAAGAATAACTGCAAGTCAAGGAAATTGTAAAAGGCTGGTGCGGCTTTCTACTTCCTTTCACCCATAGGCATATATCTTTGATTGCGCAGTCCTGTATATTTCTGGTCTGGTCTGTATATCCTGTTTGTCTTGAGTTGTTCAAGCCAGTGGCTGAGCCATCCTGCAACGCGGCCCATGGCAAATATGGGCGTAAAAAGCTCGGTCGGGATGCCGATTTCCTGAAGCACTATGCCTGAATAGAAATCCACATTTGGGTAAAGTTTTTTGCTGGCCAGCTTTTCATTTGCTACCTTTTCAACCTCCTCTGCTATCTCCAGGATAGTGCTTTTATCCGAATTATTCTTAAAAAGCTGGTGTGCATATGTCTGCAAGAATGTTGCCCTAGGGTCTTTTGTCTTGTAAACTCTGTGGCCAACGCCCATTATTTTCTCGTGCCTTTCAATCATTCCTTCTATATATGGCCGCACATTTTCCTTTGTACCAATCTCTTTAAGCATGTGGATAACCTTTTCATTTGCCCCGCCGTGCAATGGGCCGCTCAGTGTGCCTATGGCTGAAGACACAACAGTATACGGATCTGCCAGGGTTGAGCCTACAACCCTGGCGCTGAATGTTGAGGCATTCATGGTATGGTCTGCATGGAGGATAAGCATCGCATCAATGATCTTCTCGGTAAATGAATCAGGCGCTTTTTCAAAGAGCATGTAGTAGAAATTTGCAGTAAAAGATAACTCATTATTTGGCGGGATCGGCGCATCACCGTGCCTCAGCCTTTCGCAGGCAGCAACTATGGTAGGCATCTTTGCAATAAGTCTTACTACAGACCAGTAACGGGTTTCTTGGTTCATTACATCCCTTGCAGGATAATACATGCCCATAGCCGCAACAACCGACTGGAGATATTCCATGGGATGGCCGTTTTCCGGCAGCAGTTCCATCATTCTGAGTATCTTTACCTTCAGCCGCGTGTGATAGGTTATATCTTCCTTAAATTTTTTGTATTCAGATTCTGCGGGGAGTTTGCCGAAGAGCAAAAGATAAGCAACTTCAAGGAACGTGCTTTTCTCGGCCAGAGCTTCAACAGGTATGCCGCGGTATTCAAGAATCCCCTTTTCGCCGTCCACATAACTTATGGCAGATTCTGCAGCAGGAATGCCTGCAAGCCCGGGGACAACTTCCATTTGTCGTTCTTCCATAGAATTATCCTGCAGAAATATTGCACTATTAAATATAGCCACAAACCTTTTTATTGTCAAGGATCAATGGCTTCAAGGTGATTCATATATAGTTATTGACATACTCTTTATAAGCAAATATCATAACTTTGGTAACGATAATGAAAACCATCTGGCGTTTTTTTGCATCCACTGAACTTACCATAATCCTAACAATACTCATCTGCATAGATGCAGCATGGGGCTCTCTTATATCCATGAAAAACCCTGCTGTATTTCAAGCATTAGACCAGGCAATACTCTTTCCGTGGCTTTTTTCTATAGGCAAGACCAATCTCAATATAAGCCTGTGGATTTTTATACTGGTATTCCTTACAGCCATATTTGCCATAAACACTGCAGTCTGCACTTTGGACAAGCTCTATTCCATATTCAAAGACAAAAGGCCGTGGCAGTCGTTATTCCCGCAGATTGTGCATATCGGTTTCCTGATAGCGCTTCTTGGGCATCTTATCGGGAGCATATACGGATTCAGAAGCCCCGGGCATTTTGTGTTTCAGGGGCAGACAATACAGATTCCTTCACAAGAGAGGCTTCTGCTCCGTTTTGATGATATAGAAATGAAGACATCGCGGAGGGCCGGGCTTGAAGACCTGAAGACAAAGGTTGCCTTACTTGAAGATGGAAAAGAAATTCTAAAGGACAATATCCAGATAAACGGTCCGCTAATTTATAAAGGCATTGCCTTTTATCATGCCGACCAGGGAGAAGCTCCAACAGGACTTATATTAAGGATAGGTGGGGAGGATTTTAAGATAGGGTTCGGTGAAGGATTTAAAACTAAAGATGGTGCAATATTCAAACTGGGTAAAATTATCCCTGACTTTGCACTGGATGAGAAGGGGAACCCTTACTCACGAACCAATGGATACAGGAATCCGTATCAGGAGATTATATCTGCAAGCGGTAAGATGGCATGGCTTCAGTTATCCATGCGTGGAAGCAGTGTAAAACTTGAAGGACGGCACATAGAACTGTCTGGCTATATCAATGCGCCTTATGTTGTGCTTAATATAAACAAAGACCCGGGGATTTGGTTTATAATTATAGGCTCTGTTATACTTGTCATCGGGATGCTGCTCCTGCTTTTTTTGAGAGGAGAACGGGCGGAGCTTGTGCGGCGGATAGAAAATTAGAAATTTTCAATCACCCACCTAATCTTGATAAATTATTTAAAACAGGAGTATTAAAGGATAAGAATATAAGAAACAATGGAATACCAGAGGCAGTAGAGGGGGCATGGCTATACCCAGAAATAAATTGCTGATTACTTAATGATGCACTATTCAATTATCAGCAGACTGGTTAAAAAAGAGGCGACAGCAAAAAGCAAGACCTGACCCCTTCGAGACCCCTTCGAGAGACTTTGAGAGACAATTACCCAGATAACAATAACACCTATTATCATAATTTCTTCTTTCTCATATCAGCCTCATCTGACAATTACAATCTCTTAATCCCGTCTTGCACCTGAAGCAGATTACCATTATGTTTTTTTAATGTCAAGCTCTGTATCAGCGGCTGTATCAGCGGCAATAAGTGCAATAGCTCCCTTGCTTTCTTCTGTCCTTGACATCAACTTTAGGCATATGCTAATATGCTAAAAAAGTATGCATTTGGAGGCATATATGAGGACTACATTGGCAATAAAAGAAGAATTGCTGGATGAGGTAAAAGCACTATCCGGCGCAAAAACAAAAAAAGATGCTGTAGAAAAGGCACTGGAGGAGTTTATTAAAAAAAGGAAGGCGAAGAAACTGCTTGACCTTGAAGGAAGGATAGAACTTTCTTTTACACTCGCGGAGTTTCTCAAAAAAAGGAGAGGCGATGTTCCTCATAGATAGTTCAGCATGGATTGAATACTTAAGACCAAACGGCTCGCAGAAGGTTAAGGAAAAAATCAGAGGGATTTTGCAGAAAGAAGAAGCCTTTTCTTGCGGGATTATAGTTGTTGAAATACTTCGCGGTGCAAGAAACGAGAAAGGCTTTCAGGTATTGAAAGATTCTCTTATGTCTCTCCCGCAAATTCCCATAGACAATGCTGTAATAGAGAGGGCATCCAGATGGGGATTTATGCTGGATAGAAAAGGGAAAGTGGCATCAACCACTGACCTTATCATAGCATCGGCAGCATATAAACATGTGTGCCTTCTGCACATAGATAGCGATTTTGAGATGATAGCATCTGTAATTGACATGGAAGAAGAGAGATTGTTTTAAGGCATACTAACAACAAATGAAAGACCTTATGTTCCATATAGCAGACCCAAAGGATATTAAATCAGGCAGGACTACTGATGTCTATTTTGCAAGGACAGTAGAGATACTCAAGAAAAAGGGTATTGACAAACGGGTGAGGGCTGAGTTTTTTGCAAAGAATCTTCCCAATGACTGGCAGTGGGCTGTGCTATCAGGTATAGAAGAAATTGCTTATTTAATGGAAGGAAAGCCTGTAAATATAAGGGCATTTCAAGAGGGAACTATTTTTAAGCCGTATGAACCTGTGATGGAGATAGAGGGGATGTACACGGACTTTGGTGTATTTGAAACTGCAATGCTGGGGCTTATATGTCAGGCGTCAGGTGTTGCGACAAAGGCGGCAAGGATAAGGCTTGCTGCGGGCGAGAGGATGGTGGTGAGCTTTGGCGCCAGAAGGATGCATCCCGCAGTTGCACCAATGATTGAGCGCGCCGCATACATAGGGGGATGCGACGGTGTTGCAGTTATTTTAAGCGCAGAGCTTATTGAGACAGACCCTATGGGCACCATGCCGCATGCCCTGATACTGGTTCTTGGAGATACCATTGATGCAATTAAGGCATTTGATGAGGTGATAGATAAAAAGGTTAAACGGGTTGCGCTCATAGATACATTCAATGATGAAAAATTTGAGGCAATCAGGGTTGCAGAGGAAATGAAGGGCAAACTCTATGCAGTGAGGCTTGACACCCCTGCATCAAGGAGGGGAAATTTTTATCGGATATTTGAAGAGGTGCGCTGGGAGCTTGACTTGCGCGGGTTTAAAGATGTAAAACTCTTTGCCAGCGGCGGGCTGGATGAAAAAGAGGTCATGGAGTTAAAGCCCCTGGTTGATGCCTACGGCGTTGGCACATGCATAAGCAATGCGCCTGTTGTTGACTTTGCCATGGACATTATGGAGATAGAGGGCAAACCAATGGCTAAAAGGGGAAAGTGGTCAGGCGCAAAAGAGATTTTAAGATGCAGAAAATGCGGCAATGACAAAATTGTGCCTTTGGATAAAAAGGAAAGCAAATGTGACTGCGGCGGAATTTATGAAATACTTTTGCAACCGTTAATTAAGAAGGGGAAGATTGTAAGGGGATTGCCCAAACCAAAGGTCATAAGGGAATATGTGTTGGGGCAGCTTGAAAAGGTAAGCCTCGGCTAATGTAATGTTTCAGCTGTGTATATTTTCTTTAGCCCTGATGACATGGTCATCTTTCCGTCTGCATCCATTATCAATCCTTCCACATCAGGCATTTCTTCTATCAGTTTCATCCCATCTTGAGGCCCCATAACAAATACCCCTGTTGACAAAGCATCTGCCAGTGTCGGATCCTTTGCCACTATTGTTACACCCCTGCATTTATTTGCCGGGAAACCGGTAGAAGGGTCCATGATGTGATGATATCTTACACCATCCTTTATAAAAAATCTTTCGTAGTCACCTGATGTGGAAATTGCTGTATTAACAACCTCAATAGTTCCAACAATCTTGTCTTTGTTGCGCGGATCCTGGATACCTATTAACCATGGATGGCTATTTGGTTCTTGAAACACCGCCATGTCGCCGCCTGCATGAACAATGCCTTTCTTAATGCCATGTCTTTTTAAAACATCTGCCGCCTTTCCGACAATATACCCCTTGGCAATGCCGCCAAGGTTTATCTTCATTCCCTTTTTTGCCAGCTTGACCTTGTTATTTTTTTTATCAATTGTTATCTGATGGTAATCAATCAGCGGAAGAAGCGTTTCTACTTCTTCTCTGGAAGGTATAGTCATTTCTCCTCTATCATCCTTTGTAAGCCAAACCTTTCCCAGCACACCCATGGTTACATCAAATGCACCATTTGTAATGTGAGAGGCTTTTAAAGATGCCTCTATTACATCCATAGTTTCTCTGGAAATAATTACGGCTTCTTTTCCTGCGGCCTTATTTATCTTTGCAACATCGCTGTCCCCCCTGTAATGGCTCATCAATTCTTCGAGTCTTTTAATTTCATCAAATGCAGCCTCTGCCGCTGCATTTAATCTTGCCTCATCTTTACCGGCAAGGGTAAGTTCAACGATAGTCCCCATTAAGGGACGGGTGTATTTTATTTCAGAAGACTTTTTATTATAAACGGCAAGGGCAATTAGTAAAAAAACGAGAATAGTTGCCGCAAAGGCAAGGATATTCTTTTGTTGGTTAGTCATGAAGGTAACCCCCGTTAGAGAACTCTGTTCTCTAACGATTATACAGATGGCGGCTTTATACGCCATCTTCAAAAAATTTCCTCAACCGCCGACAGGAGTCGGCGGCTTTCTCTAACGGGGTAAACTAAAACTCTTCTTCTTCAGCTTCTGTCTTTTCAAGCATAGCCATGCCCGGCTCTTCCTCATACCTTCTCCTGGCGCCTCGCTCTCTTTCATCCTTAGATTTGCAATCTATGCAAACCTTGGCAAAAGGCATTGCCAGAAGCCGCGCCTCTGCGATTGGTTCGCCGCACTCTTCACATATCCCGTAGCTTCCATTCTCAATTCTTCCCAGGGCATCTTCTATTTCTGCCAGTTTTTCCCTGTCCCTGTCGCCGAGCATAAGGGTTAACTCTCTCTCCCGTTCATTGCTGGCAATATCGTAAATATCCCCAATCTCAAACTTGAGGGTATTGCTCTCATTCTTTATCTTTTCAGCCACCTCATTTAAGAGATCTTCTTTTGCCTTGAGAAGTTTTTTGATTATCTGTTTTTTGAAAGGTTCTCTTACTCTGATTTTTACAGGCTGAGGTGTCGGTATAGCAGCTATAGTAGATTCAGTAACAGGCTTTTTTACCTGTTTTTTTGCAACAACCTTCTTTTGAGGCGATTTTGTTTTGGTCTTTCTGGATTTTTCCTTAATCTTCTTGGGCTTCGCTGCTGCCTTTTTTGCAATTTTTTTTGTTTTGGTCTTTAATTTATTTTTCTTTTTGTTTGCCATAATGGGTTAAGTAATATACACTAAAAAAATTAATTGTCAATTGAAAAAATGAGGAGTGTTTTGGTTGCACAAAAATGATGCTGAAGTCATTTTTAAATCTGGTTCTCCCGCCAATCTGCCCTCTTTGTGCGCAGTATGCCGAGGATGAGCGATTTTGCCAAAGATGTTTTGATAGCATCAAAATCATCAAAAACCCAATCTGTTTATGCTGTGGCGCGCCGTTTATTTCAGAAGAAAACGAAGACCATCTGTGCGGCATCTGCATAAAAAAGAGAAGGCCATTCTCTCATGCAAGAAGCATTGGCATATATGAAGGTGTTTTGCTGGATGCTATTCACAGATTCAAATATAACGGTAAAACCTCACTGGCAAAACCATTAGGCAGGATTATGACAGATGAGTTTTTAGCTAATAACTATGATTTAATTGTGCCCGTACCTTTACATAAAACAAGGCTTACAGAACGGGGATTTAACCAATCTTTATTTTTGGCGAGGGAGATTGCCACAATATATAATTTGCCGATAGATTATTTAAACCTAAAAAGAATCCGTCCAACAGACCCCCAGATAAATTTAAGAGGAGCAGATAGGATAGCAAATGTAAGAGGCGCATTTGCAGTGGAGAAAGCCGCGGTCTTTAAAGATAAAAAGATATTGCTTATAGATGATGTTTATACAACAGGCGCTACTGTAACAGAATGCAGCAAGATCTTAAAAAAGGCGGGGGCTAAAGATGTAAGCATTCTAACGCTTGCAAGGGTAGTTAATCTATGATAGGAAATACTGAATGATGAAAAACAAGATTGTTTCATTGCGGAGATTAAAGACCATCCTCCGCACTAGCGGAAAGAAGAAAATCATTGTCTTCACCAACGGCTGTTTTGACATCGTGCATGCGGGCCATGTGCGATATCTTAATAAGGCAAAATCGCTGGGTGATATGCTGGTGGTGGGACTGAACACTGACTCTTCTGTAAGGCAGATTAAAGGCGACAAGAGACCGATTGTGCCGCAAAGAGAAAGGGCAGAGCTTCTGGCTGGCCTTGAGGCTGTTGATTATGTGGTTTTGTTTAATGAGCCCACGCCAATAAAACTTATAAAGGCTATCCTGCCGAATGTGCTGGTAAAAGGCGCTGACTGGGCAAGTCACGAGATTGTCGGTGCAGAAGTTGTAAAGGCGGCAGGCGGCAAGATTACAAGGATAAAGCTGGTACAAGGCAGATCAACAACGAATATCATAAAGAAGATTCTTGAACTTCACAGATAGATAGTTTTCTATAGATAATCCTGTGAAATTTTCATGAGCAACCTTGCCGCAGGAAGATTTGTCAAAGATTGCTAAGGCGCTATATCTTCTATCCCTTGCATCAGAGACAAACTAAATAAGTCTTCTGAAATCTGTTGGTTTAACTCCATATCGTTATATTTTATAGAAATATGAAATGACTTATTGCTTATAGATATTGAAAATGGGAAAAGAAAACTGTTGACCTCTTTATAAGAGGCCATTGACACATGCATATTGTAATCTTTTCCCCTTAAATCCGAGGCATGCGAAATTATCTCTTGAATAGCGCCTTCTGTATTTATAAGTATCTGTTCACCTTTTGAAGTTACATAAAGACAGGGGGGAGGATTTTCCTGACTTTCAATCCATCCTTTGGATGGGTGCTCTGCCGACTCATAGTTTCTCGTTGCGGCAGCAGGCAGTCCGAGAATATACTGAGGGAGTCTGGAAGCATCTATTGGCAAAGGGTAATTCCTGTAGAGCCTCTTTTCTTGCAATGATAAAAGCGATACGCTTTCGCCGTTGTATGTTACAACAGCAATAATCTGATTAAACGGCCCGAAAATCTCCAGTCTGAACAGGCGGGGTCTTTTAACAACAATGACTGCCCTGCCAGATAGTTCTCTGCCGTCTTCAAAAATCGCCTCTACCTGAGCAGTCCCTTTGAAGGTTTTTAAATCTTCTCCCCTTTTTTGTATTGAAGCAATGATATCAGAATTGCAACTTTTCAGTTCAGAAGGAAGGACATTGCGAGGTTGAGATATGGTTGGTATAAAGGCACATCCTGTAAGGACAAAAAAAATTGAGATTAGAAATAAGAAATTGGAGATTAGAAAAACCTCACATCTCATTTCTCACCTCTCATTTCTTTTGTCTTTTTTAAGCCCCTTTTTGAGCTCCTCTAATTTCTCTTTCAATTTAGTATTCTTTGCATCAAGTTTAGATGCCTTTTCATAGATTTCAACTGCATTTTCTTTCAGCCCCTTTTTGGCATATGCATCTCCCAGATGTTCAAGTACAATAGGGTCCTCAGGCATATACTTTACAGCCCTCTCAAGCTCATAGACAGCCTTATCTATTTCGCCTAGTTTATAGTAAACCCATCCGAGACTGTCTATGATGTGGCCTGCTTCAGGTTTTATACTGAGGGCCTTTTTTATAAGCTCTAATGCCTCATTCAGATTTATCCCCTTATCTGCATAGGTATAGCCCAGATAATTCAGGGCATTTGCATGCTCCGGATCCAACTTTATAGCAATCTTCATTTCTTCTATAGATTTTTCTTCCTGGGTGGCATCGTAATATAATGCACCGAGGGTAAAATGCAGCTCCGCATTATTAGGTTCAAGTTCCAGGGCCTTTTTGATTACACCGATGGCGTCGTTAACACGGTTGGCCTCCTTATACACAGAAGCCAATAATTTATAAAGCTCTGCGTCCTTGCCTTTTACCTCTATTGCCTCTTTTATAGACCTTACCGCATCATCTATCCGACCCTGCTTTTGGTATATAAAGGCCAGATGAATCTTCGCATCTACAAAGATGTCGCTGTCAGACGGAATCTTTTTAAACTCTTCCAATGCCTTATCCGTTTCGCCTTTTTCTTCATATGTGGCAGCAAGATAATATCTTATTTTATACGCCTTAGGGTCAATACTGAGGGCGAGACTGAATTCTATGATGGCCTCATCATATTTCTTTTGTTCAAAATATATGAGCCCCACCTTGGTCATTGCATCCAGCCTTGTGTTGGAGGTTTCCAACTGCTTAAACTGCGTTATGGCCTCATCAAGCTTATTCTGCTGCAGCAAGAGCTGACCGACTCTATTTCTTAAGTTTGTATTATGAGGTTGAAAGTGCAGAGCCCTTTGATAAGACTCTATGGCTTTATCTATCTTTTTCTCAAATTCATATGCCATCCCCAATTCTATAAGGACAATGTCTATTGTCGGATTTATATCCAATGCCTTCAGGTAGTAGTCTTCAGCCTCTTTATAATTGCCCCTATCAACCTCTATCCTGGCCAGATAATAATAACCCATAATTGACTCAGAACTTACGCCGATAAGCTTTTTAAATGTCTCTATGGCTGCCTCATAATTCTTTTGCTCTGTATATAATATGCCAAGATATATATATGCCTTGGAATTTTCCGGCTCCAGAGAGATTGCCTTTTTGTATGCCTCCATAGCATCATTATCCCGCTTAAGGGCAGTATAAACATTCCCGAGGAGTATATAGGCGGGTGCATAATCCTTTGCAGTCCGCACAGCATCTTCCAGATTTTTTAAGGCCATATCCTTGTCGCCCTTTTTTATATACAGGGTGGCAATATCAATATAAAATGCGGGAGATTCTGGGTCCAGTTTAATAGCCTCTTTATACGCTTCTATAGCGCCGTCGATATCTCCTTTGCTGACCAATAACTGGGCAAGAGAAAAGTAATAATAGGCATCTCCTGTTTTAGCGGTAGCGGCCGCAGAAGGCTTTGGCGCTTCACTTTTCGTCATTATCCCTTGTTTAACCGATACGCAAGAAACTAATGTTAAACTTGGCATGACGGACAAAAAAAATATATAAACACTCGCTCCTTTAAAAATATGCATCTTGTCTCCTCCAAATCAGTACATTCTTTTATTTAATAAAATAACATAAACTTATATAGAGAGTCAATTGAACCTTTGCTATAACATTTCATAACCCCAACCGGGCAATTATATATCTTAAAAAAAAGGGGATTAACCATAAATGGCTAACCCCTTGATATTCATGGTGCCCAAGGAGGGAATTGAACCCCCGACACGAGGATTTTCAGTCCTCTGCTCTACCGACTGAGCTACCTGGGCGTAAAATACAGTTGTTAGTTATTAGTTGTTAGTGGTTAGTCTTTAAAACAAAAATCCGAACACTAAAAACTATTTATTATCTCTTACTGCGCATTAGTAAGGTAATTTATAATAACTGCTTTTGTCAAGATTTTTCTACTGTTCAAATACTATAACCCCTTAAAAACCTTTTTTGCAGAATATAGCATCTTTTCAATATCTGCCTTTGTATGCGCAAGGGATACAAATACCGCCTCAAACTGTGACGGCGCAAGGTAGATGCCTGATTCCAGCATCTTCTTAAAGTATTTTGCAAACCGCTCTAAATTGCTTTTCTTTGCATCCTCATAATTGTCGACTGGTCTGTCATTGAAGAAAAGCGTGAACATGGCGCCTGCCCGTGCAATCTGCACGGGAACACCTCTTTTTTTTGCTATGGCTTCAAGGCCGTTGCATAACCCTTTTGTGGTATTCTCCAGTTTTTCATAAACACCTTTGTCTTTTAAAATCCTGAGCGTCTCGATGCCTGCGGTCATTGCAAGCGGATTGCCGGATAATGTCCCTGCCTGATAAACAGGCCCGGATGGCGCAAGCATCTCCATAATTTTTTTCTTGCCGCCGAATGCGCCGACCGGAAGGCCGCCTCCAATCACCTTTCCGAGGCATGTAATGTCGGGAATAACATCATAAACCTTCTGCGCCCCGCCGTAGCAGAGCCTGAATCCGCTCATCACCTCATCCACTATCAAAACAATTCCATGCTGATTGCACATGTCCCTGAGCGCCTTTAAAAAACCGCTCTGCGGAAGCACAACGCCCATGTTGCCAGGAACGCCCTC
>JACPZB010000004.1 GCA_016195725.1 Deltaproteobacteria bacterium
AAAAGTTACAAGTTAAAAGTTACAAGTTAAAAGTTACAAGTTACTACTTTCAACTTTCAACTTTATAACTTTACAACTACCTTCTACTGTCTACTGTTTACTTATCTGGTATTTCGCTATCTTTCTCTGGAGGGTTCTTCTGTCTATACCAATGGCAATGGCAGTCCTGGTGATATTCCAGTTATTGGTGTTGAGGCATTCCAGAATGCATTGCTTTTCCATATCATCAAGACTTGATGATAAATGTGCGCCTTTTAAAACACTGGATTTGATAGGAAGGATGGAGTTTATAATACCCTTGGTTATCACAGATTCGTTAGAGAGAAGCATTGCCCTGCTTAAGGCATTGAAAAGTTCCCTTACATTCCCTGGCCAGTTATATGCCGTAAACATATCCATGACTCCATCGGAAATGGTCATTGACTTGTTTTGTGCCAGAGGAGATGATGCAAGAAAATATTTTACAAGAATTGGTATATCTTCTTTTCTATCCCTTAAAGGCGGCATATCTACTCTGCATACATTCAGCCTGTAATAAAGGTCATGGCGGAACCTTTTGCCCATTACCTCCTCTTCTATATCCTTATTTATGGCAGCTACAATCCTCACATCAACCTTAATTTCCCGGATGCCTCCAAGGGGTCTGAATATACCTGTCTCAAGGAACCGGAGTAAGCTTGCCTGGACAGTAAGGTTCATATCGCCTATCTCATCAATGAACAAGGTGCCGCCGTCCCCCACTTTTAGCAGACCATCTTTATTATCAGTAGCTCCAGTGAACGCACCTTTTAGATGGCCGAATAGCTCATTTTCCAAAAGCTCTGGCTTTAAGGACGCACAGTTTATGGCAATAAATGGCTTATCCCTTCGGATGCTGTCAAAGTGGATGGCCCTGGCAGTAAGCTCCTTTCCTGTGCCGCTCTCACCGCAGATTAAAACAGGAAATGGAGAATCCTTAACCTTCCGGATAGCGGTAATGACCTTCTGTATCTTCTGACTATTGCCTGCCATGCCATGATAAATCCCAGAAGGCTTTTGACCTCTGGTTTCCGGCTCATGGCTCCTGACTGTTCTGATAACAGCCTCAATCTCCTCTATCGCGCACGGCTTTGTAAGATAGTTATACGCCCCTATCTTCATGGCCTCCACTGCGTTTGCGATGCTTCCGTAACCAGTCAGGATAATACTTTTTAGCTGCGGTTGTATGTCTTTTAATTCCCTTATCACATCAATCCCATTCATATCAGGCATCTTCATATCCACAAAAGCAACATCAAATGGCATATCCGCTGCTATGTGCACTGCCTCTTTGCCATTATCAGTAGAGGCAACCTTGTAGCTCCGCCTCATAAGCGCCTTTGATATATGCTTTCTAAAAATATTATCGTCATCCACTATCAAGATATTCATATAAAACCTTTTTAGAAAAAGGTAGAGGTAAAAAAGACGAGAGATTTTAGTTTTCTCTATACCTAACCTACTACCTCTCTTTAAAACCCCGCCCATCCTATTCCATTGGCAGTAAAAGCGATATTATTGTCCCCTCTCCTCCACGACTGTCTATCTTTATGTCACCCAAAAGATCCTTCATAATCCCATAGCTCACAGAAAGGCCAAGGCCTGTGCCTTTACCAACAGGCTTTGTGGTAAAAAATGGTTCAAAGACCTTCTTCAAGTTTTCCGCAGGTATACCGCTGCCGTTGTCACTGACAACCACCTTGACAGAGCAGCCATCTTTAAGAGTGGACACCACAACCCTTCCATCCTCTTTGCCTATTACCGCCTCTACCGCATTTTTAAGAACATTGAAGACAACCTGCTTGAATCTCTCAGAGTCAGTCTTCACAACAGGGAGAGATGTGTCAAAGTCCTTTAATATGGCAACGCCTTGATAACCCTCCCCTTTCTGAATAAGGTTTATGGCCTTTGATACAAGGTTGTTCAAATCTGTCATTATCTGTTCAGATACACCCTTTTTTGAGAAATTCAAGAGATCTCCTATAATAGTTTGGCATCTCTTTATCTCGCTGCTTATATCTGAAAGATAGTCCTTCATATCTTTCACTGAAAGCCTCCCTTCTGTAAATCCATCCATAAGACTTGTAAGCTCTTCTGATATAATTGATATGGTGGCCAGGGGATTATTTAATTCATGGGCAACACCCGCCGCAAGCTGTCCTATGGCTGCCATCTTTTCTATGTGGGCCATAAGCTCTTCTGACTTTATTTTCTCAATACCCTTTTCAGTAACATCCAGAATAAGTTCAACGACCCTTGAAACTCGACGGTTCCTGTCAAATATGGGGATGCCTATTATTTCAAATGCAACTGGTTTATTGTTGCGTGATATTTGAGAGGATGTGTTTGAAGGGAGGTTAAATTCGTAGTGGCTGGCGGTTCCATGGTCTATGGTCCTGCCCGTGGGACAGATTTCGCAAAAGCCTTCGCTGTATACGATGGTTCTGTAACACCGCCGCCTTTCCCCTATTTCAACAAAAGGCCCGAGCCACTCCATCGCCTTTTTATTCATCCACTCTACGCGGTGTTCTCTATCAATAATGATGAATCCTGCAGCAAGGCTATTGAGAATCTCTGCCATCTGTTGCATATTGTACCCATAACTCCGTTCAAATCTCTGTCAAGCGCTGTTTTATAATAAACGAAGGGTGAAAGATATACTACGAAGACCATAAGTATGAAGATATTGTTGTACCTCTTTTGTCATTCCTATCTTGCCCCTGATTGAATCTATCACGGGCTTGACCAGGAACATAGTAATTAACTCTTGATTCCTGCTTTCGCGGGGACAAGTTTACTCCTCCGGAAGCAGGGGTAGGAATGATAGTCATGTTGTATTACTTATGAATTTATTAGTATTAGACCTTTTTACCTTTACATTATAGCAAAATTAAGCGGATGTGCCAAGAGTTCTTTATCCCGAATAATGCGTGAGCGGCTACCATAAATTTCATACATTCATGAATAAATCTGGGTTTATATCACTATAATAAAATGCCTTCTCAGAGCTAACGCCCTCCCCTGCTTAAGTCTTGATTCAGAAAAGCGGGGCAGGGGGCATTACTCTCATTCTCCGCCAACCAATTCAAATTCTACCTTCCCGCCTTTTTTTACCGCCTGAAGGATGTAGGGCTGCTTAATCGCCTCGCCATTCGCATCCATAGTAATCTTTCCTGTTACACCCATAAAATCTTTTGTCTTAGCTAAAGTATCTCTTAACTTTACAGGCTCCGTTGATTTGGCCTGCCTTATTGCATTTACGATTAGCATAAGCGAGTCATATGCAACTGCTGGATATATTCCAGGCCTCTTCCCTGTTTTTTTCTTATATTCTGACACAAACATGGAAACAATCCGCGACTTATCTGCTGGAAAAAATCCAGCATATATGATAGTCCCAACCGTAAGCTCATTACCTCTTTTTAAGAACTCATCGGTAAAGAGTATATCGCCGCCAATGAGCGGTGCCTTGATGCCCTGCTTTCTCATCTCTTGCAAAACATCAACTGCTGCAGCGTCGTCGCCTGCAAAGATTACCGCATCAATAGGTTCTTTTGTGTCTTTTTTTAACTGAGATATTGCCTCTTCTATGGTAGCGCCCATAAATAGATGTGTTTCACTAACAATCTTGGCGCCTTTCTTGATGATTGCCCCTCTGAACAGTCCGCCGATTTGCAGGGATGTTTCGTCGTCTCTCATTGATGTGATAACGGCAAAGTTTTTATATTTTAATTTGTCAACGGCATATTGAATGGTTTCTTCTGTGCCGATATCATCTGACAGGGAATTGCGGAATATAAAAGGCCCGCTCCTCCCTATATGTCTTTTGCTACCTGCTGACATAAATATCACCTTTGCTGCATTTGCTATCCACACAGGACCGAATGTTGACCAGCCTGTCGGTGAAGCTATAATTGCAACAACCTTCTCTTGCACCATCTTCTGGACAACAGCCTGCGTCAACTGCGGATTGCTCTTGTTGTCGTAATGAATAACCTCTATCTTTTTGCCGTCTACACCGCCTGCGCCATTGATATCCTTTGCCGCCAGTTCTATGCCTGCAAGTGTCATCAGTCCTGTCTCTGCATCGTCGCCTGTCTCTGGCCCGACAACGCCAATTTTCAATTTCTGGGATTGTTCTGCAAGGGAGTAAGAAATGAGAAATGAAAAATGAGCAGTTAGAAATGCAAAGAGGAAATACAGAACAATGAATCCATTTCTCTTTAATTTCTGATTTCTAATCTCTGATTTTCGGTTTCCGCTCAATTTCTGTCTCCTCTAATTCTGCAGCAGTCTTAGGTATATTAGCTATAAACTCCTCTTCGAGGGAGAAGACATTCTGCGCATCTCCCTTCTTTGCAAATATACCCCGCTGTTTTCTATCCCTTTCACCAACAAGGAGTTCTATTTTTTTACCCTTTTCATCAGTTACACGAATTTTTAATCTTGGCTTAGCAAGACCGTAATCAACCAAATCCTTTGGAGATTCGTCCACAAACGCCTTGATCCTTGAATCTCTCAGTTTATAAAGAAGTTCTGTTGCCTTTATTGCGCTTGCTACCGCTTCTCTCGGCTTAACAACATGCCATTTACCTTCAGCAGGATGATCAACGGCGAGCAGTTCGCTATCCCACCACTGTATTTCAAAACCTTTAATCTTAAGGGGTTCAAAATATATGACTGTCTTATCCCTCAGGTCGTAAACTGTTTTATCTGCCTCTGCCTTAATATCAGCGGTTAATCTAAATATACGCGGGTCATCCTTCAGGATTGCGAAACCCAAATTCATGGTAGGATTTCTATCACCGAATATAACTGTCTTTTCTAAACCTGGAGATGTCTTAAATACAACAGATAGGCTGTCTGCCCCTTCTATCCCCATTTCCTTCAACTTTTCTTTAGACTTACTTTCAAAAAGCGTGGCGTCAAACTTTGCGTTGATGACTGCGTTGAGGAGTTTTTGGATTGCCTCTTTATCAGCCGCCGCATGTAAAGGCTTCTCCAACAGCCACTCGCTGCCGTTTCTTCTCAAAAGGACATTATCTTTTGTCCTATTCAATTGAATCTCTATAACATCCTTTGGCTCAAATGAAAAGAGCTTTTTTTTAGTCTCCTCTACAACCTTTTTTTCTTCAACCTGCCTGTCTATAAAATAAAATGAGCCTCCGATTACAGCCAGCGCAATAAACCAGATCACGGTCTTTTTGAAGAACCTCATTTTATTTTCCGGTCTTCCTGCGCATCAATATGCCGATGCCGGTAACAAGAACAATGGACGGCATGATAATGACAGGAAGCCAGAAGATAAGCCTGCCCTGGCTGGCAGTCAGTATGACAGGCGTGGCATAGGGTTCTTTCTTCCTGATGGAAATCATATCAGCCTCTTCAGCAAGCCAATTCACGGTATTAAGGAAAAAGTCTTTGTTGCCCGCAAGGTTTACATTTGTATTATTTACAAAGTCCGAATCGCCAAAAACAACTATTTTGGCATATTTTTTGGGGCCTTCCATATCTTTATTATGCTCGGCATGTCCGCTATGCGCACCGCCTCCTACCTCAACTGCAGTAACGCTTGCAATTGAAACAGGCCCTCTCTTATCCTTTCCTTCATTGTATTCTGCCTTCCCCTCTTCCAGAGCCTTTTTATCTGTCTCAGCCCAGCTCGCGTCTCCTGTCTTGGCTAATTGATGCCTCCCTTTGGCAGGATCATTTTCTATCTCTACTGATCTGGCAAGCGGAAAGAAGGTCGCAACTTCAAAATCCTTTGTTATCGGATGCTCTTTGTCGTATACAGTTACAACCGGGGTCAAATAATTGGCGCCAAAGACCTGAGAAAGCTTGTCAATGATTACGTCATCCCCTATCTTGAAGCCGTAATCCTTTAAATATGAAACGATACCAGGAACAGTGCCTGGATCCAGCATGAACAACACATTGCCACCGCGATTTATATATGCAGTTATCTTTTTTATCTCATCAGGTAAAAACTCTTTCTTTGGGCCGCTTACGATAAGAACAGAGGCATCTTTCGGCATCTCATCTGCCGCCAATAAAACAATTTCTTTAACAAGATAATTCTCCTTCTCTATTGCCTCTTTTGCAGCCTTATAGCCGCTATTCTGCACATCCAATATATTATTCTCTCCGTGCCCCTTGAGGAAATAGACGGTTTTTATCTCATCCCTGGAAACCTTTAATATAGCGTTTGTCAGCTTCTCTTCGCTCTCAAAACCCACCACTTCCTCTTTATTTCCGCTTCTTACGAGTGTTGTCCTGTAGGATGTTACATTATATTTTACAGCAAGGCTTGGGTTTTTATCCGGATCTATAAACTGATATGTAAAACGGGAAGAATTATGTTTGTATCCTGCCAACAGATCCTGCATGGCCTGCCTTGTCCTCTCATCGCTCCTGTAAAATGCAACGGCCTCCACATCCTTTTTAAGAGAAGATAGCAGTTTCAGCGTCTGGTTGGAAAGGGTATATCGCTGTGCAGCCGTCATATCCCATCTTGTCTTGTATTTGATTGACATAAATACCGTAAAGACAATCAATGCAACAAATACCGCTATCATCAAAGCAGTGTTTGCTCCGTATCTGGCAGACCTTTTGGATAGGACATTCTTGATATCCGAAAAACCGACATAAAAGAAAAACAGGAGGCACAACAGACCTATCCATATAAGGGCTGCCAGATATGTCTGCATTGCGCCTATAATAGCATAAGAAACCCCGCCAATTGTCAATAGCAAAAGTCCAAGAAGTGGTATAATTTTTTTCATCTGAAAATACCTCTTTTACCCCCGATAGAATCATTCGAGGGCTTATTAAGATTGTCATTCCCGCAGGACTTTAGCGGGAATCTGCCCCCGATAGATTCAGTCGGGGGGCCATATCCCCGATAGAAGCATTCGGGGATGACGGTTATTAAGTTGGGGGGGTTGTTTTTACCCTCTCCACTTCTTTGACTCAAGTATCCTCAATGTCAAAAACAGAAACAGGCTTATAAATATTAAATAATACACAATATCCTCTGTATCTATCACACCTTTGGCAAAACCCTCCCAGTGCGCTGTCAGCGATATGTATGATAATATATCTCCCATGGTCTGGCCTGCGAGAGATGCGGAAAAACTAATCATCCAGAAAAGGAGCAGCAGGCCAAAGGCCACTGTCGCGGCTATAATCTGATTCTCTGTCAGAGAGGAGGCAAATATTCCGAGGCTTATAAATGAGGCGCCCACAAGGAATAAACCTATATAGCCTGTTATTATCGGGCCTGTCTCCGGCTGGCCGAATGCAATCAGCAAGACAGGGTAGATGGCGGTCAATGCAATCATAATTACGAATACAGCCATACAGGAAAGAAACTTGCCGAGAAGCACCTGCATATCAGTAACCGGATATGTAAGGAGAAGCTCTATGGTGCCGGACTTCTTTTCTTCTGAAAAAAGCCTCATGGTAAGAAGCGGCACCATGAGGAGCAGGATAACGCTTATATTTCCAAAAAGCGGTCTTACTACACTCTCGGTTATATTGAGAAGGCCAACCTGTTTCGCCAGCATGGGATTCATTGTCGCTTGGAAGCTTATGGTAGAAAAGAGGGCAAGGCTGTTGTAGAAAAAGTATCCGGCAAGTATAAGGAACATGGTAATGACTACATACGCTACAGGGGATGCAAAGTATGATTTAAATTCCTTTTTAAAGATAAGATAAAAAATGCGCATCAAACCTCCAAAAGACCGTTGTCCGTGTCCGTTATCCGTGGCCGTTAAAAAACTTTTTTACGGACACGGTTCACGGTCACGAATCACGGCTTTTATTCCTTCGTTACCAGCTTCACAAATATATCTTCCAGACTCATCTCGTGGGGTTTAAGCTCAAGGAGCGCCCACCCTTTATTTACAATACGAGGAGCTATCTCTTTCCTTATATCTCTCCCTTTTATTGACTCAACTATATAGTCGCCAATCCCGTTAGCAGAAGCACCTTTCTTTATGACTTTTTCAACGCCTTGAATTGTCTCAAGTTCTTTTATGACATGTTGAGACGGTCCGTCAATCTTTACTGAAAAGCGGTTTGCGCCCTCAACCTTTGATGTCAGGTTTTGCGGCGTATCAATTGCCACCACCCTGCCTTCATTTATAATAACAACCCTCTGACAGGTCATGCTGACCTCTGGGAGTATATGCGTTGAAAGGATTATTGTCCTCTGGCCCGCAAGGCCTTTTATAAGTTTCCTTATTTCTATAATCTGTTTTGGGTCAAGGCCGATGGTCGGTTCGTCCAATATCAGGACCTCAGGGTCATTGACCAAGGCCTGGGCAAGACCGACCCTCTGACGATACCCTTTTGAAAGTTCGGCTATAAGTTTATATGAAACACCTGTTAATGCACATTCATCCATTACTCTGGCCACAGTATCCTTTATCTTTCTGCCATCAACTCCTTTGATACCGGCCGCAAATGCAAGGTAGTCTTCAACGGTCATATCCTTGTAAAGAGGGACATTCTCCGGCAGATAACCTATTCTCCTTCTTACCTCCAGAGGTTCTTCGAACACATCAAACCCGGCCACTTTCGCCTTGCCGCTTGTTGGAGGGAAGAAACAGGTAAGTATCCTCATCGTGGTGGTCTTTCCGGAGCCATTTGGTCCCAGAAAACCAAGGATCTCTCCTTTTTTTACCGAAAAGGTCACACCCTTTAACGCATGGTAATTGCCGTAATATTTAGTAAGACCTTCAACCTCTATCATTTTCCCACATCCTTATTCTCAAACCTAACCCGGACAAGCCGGAACCAAATTTATGTCATGCCCGAATGCCTGCCCTCGAGTGCTTATATCGGGGGTTTCTATCCCCGACAGAAACATTCGGGGACGCATCCATGTTTTTAATACTGGATTCCCGCTAAATACCTGCGGGAATGACAACGGGGCGTTAAATTTCTTTCCATGTTGCGCAGAATTTGATTTATAAGTAACTAAAGGTTTGAGTTACAGTAACTCAAGGCTTTAGCCTTGAGACTTCTATTTAATCGGCTTCATTATTGTTATATCCGCACCTGCAGCACTTTTCCCTTTTAACGCAACCTCTATCCACCGCTCTTTTACGGGCGTGTTCATAAGCTTAAGCAATGGGGTATCATTATCCAATAACTTTGTCAGGTCTTCCTTTCGCCATGTATCTTCCCAGTTGCCAACAAGCGCATTCCAGACCTGGGTAATTGCCACTGCTTCCCCGTCCTTTATATCTTCAAGGCCAGCAAGCTTATTCTTCTGCTGCGCTATAAATGTTTTCATATTATGCACAACTACCACAAACGGCGGACCGCATCTCATGCAATACTTTGCTGTCTTATCTATACTGTGACATTGCGCGCATTTTTTATGCGCCAGTTCAGTTGCCTCAGCAACGTTGTATTGTATGTAACCCCCTGCCTTAAGGAGTCTTATAGCATCTTTGCCCCAGACAACTCCCCAGATAACTACAGCGACAACAAATACGCCGCCAATAAAAAGTATACTCAGCGCAGCTTTCTTCATAAATAAAAACACAGGGCACGACCCTTCTAACCAATCGTGCCCTGATAAATTACAATCAATCCTAACTTATTTCATTCTCTTTGCTTCTTCTTCTGCTGTTTTTCTCAAACCACCATCTACAAAACCAGCGCCCTTCAGGTCTCCGCCGCGGCCGGCCAGGCTTGCCTCAAGCATTTCCTGAGCTTCCTTGAACTCTGCGCTATTAGCAGCATTTAACGGCGTAACTGCATTTGCCGCTGATTTTGGATCAAAAGAAGATTGTGGGGCTAGATAGTCTGCCACGCTTGTTATTGGCTTCGTATCCGCATTTGCCCTTATCCATGCTATAACATTCCAAATATCCTGGTCTTGTAATAAATTGCCCCAGGCAGGCATAGCATCAGATAACTCTACCGCAGTGCCTCCGCCTTTGATCACTGTAAAGAGCTCCACATTGGTCTTTTTGTTCATATATTCTGCGCCAGCGGTCAGGTTCCTTGGATAGGGGTCAAGGAGAATTGCGTTCGGACCGTCGCCGTGTAAAAGCCACCCATGACAAGCCACGCAGTAGGTATAAAACCACTGCTTGCCTTCATTTGGATTAGCCCCTGGAACAAGGCTTGTCTTAAAGGATGGGGACCATGCATTTGTCCAAAGATTATAAGCGTTCTCTCCAAATGCCTGTGTCTTTTTCATCTTGTCATATCTATCCCACATCTCGGTCTTGCCCGTCCCCTTTGCATAACCGCTTTCAACCTCAAAGGTCTTTGTGTTCGCCTTGCTGCTCCTCTTGCCAACACCTGTCAGATAATCGAACGGCGCTATCCCATACGTGCTGCCCCCGGCGCCCCTCAGCATATCCATCGCCTCTTTACCATAATTCTCACGGGCCTTTTCCAAAGACTCCTTAGTCTGGGTGGGGCACTCAACCTTTTCACCCGCTGCCTTGCACCTCTTTTCTGCTGCCATTGCCGCCGGAACCATGGCAAACAATGCTGCTACCAACAACACTAACCATTTTGCATTCATTTTTTTCACCTCCTCCTTTGATTTTAAGTTATTATTACTATACTAAACCTCAAACCTGGTCGTAAGACCTCTTTTTTAGGTTTGAGCTGCAAATGAAACTCAAGACTGCAGCCTTGAAACACCAATCTATTTACCTTTGCACTTGCAAAGTTTTCTTAAATAAGCAGTTAAATCCTTTATTTCTGCTTCAGTAAGTGTTTTGCCCCACGGCGGCATAATTGTTGATTTGCTGACCGCAGCGCCGCCGCCTGATATTGCATTTTCTATATCTATGTCAGTCAGTTTATTCATATCTTCCGGGCTTGTATGATTCCTTGGCGTTACCGACATCTCCGGCAAGTCAATGCCAACCACCTTTGGTTTTGCATTTGCGCCTTCGCCCTTGCCGTCCATGCCATGACACTGGGTGCAATAAAACTTGTAATTCTCCTCAGCGCTTACAGCAAATGCTGTCCCCTTTCCGGTAAAAGCCAGTATACCTACTGAAAAAACCGCAATTAAAAACATCTTCCTTATCATTATCATTACCCTTTACTACCCCCTTCCTTAAGAATTTATTTCTGGGCCGCTACAAATCCAGCAAGCGTTTTCATTTCGTTATCGTTTATAATGCTGACAAATATAGGCATCCTCTTTACAGGTTTGAAGACCTTTGGCTCTTTAAGATACGCATATACCCAATCGCCCTTAAGCCTCTTTCCTGCATCTGAAAGGTCAGGCCCGCTTACACCGCCAACCTTCTGCGCCCCTGCCTTTATGGAATGACAACCTACGCATCCATATTTCTTTTGAAACATATTCTTACCCTGAGGGTTTACCGCCTCAGTTACTGCCCCTACCGGCACCTCTTTTGCGGTCAACATCATAAGGTAATCTGCAACCTCATCAGCCTCTTTCTTTGAAAGGGCAGGATGCTTCTCAGTATTCTTTTCTGTAACAGAATTATATTTTAAAAGTCTTATGGCAGTTGGATTTGCCAGCCACTCTCCCAGCCATTCTTTCTTGAACTTGCTCCCTGCATACCAGAGTTCTGGGCCTTTTTTCTTCTGCTGATCTTCAAATGTCTTTTCCGCAGCAGGGCCTTGAATCTGGTGGCAGCTACCGCAATTCTTTGAGGCAAATATTCCCTTGCCGTCAGCATAACTAATATTCCACGAAAAAACAACAACAAAAACAGTTAAGCTGAGCGATGCCATCAACTGACCTACCTTACTTACATTCATCTGCAAAAACCTCCTTCATTATGATTATTATATCTGCTGCTTGATATATCCCAAGTGCAAAAGTTTGTCAAGGATTTTTTTATTCGTGCTTTCGCTCAAATAGTTTCCTCTGCTCAAGATTCAGCCTTATAGACAATTTGGCGGATTTAGATCCCTCTATCATTGCGCCGCTTATATTCAGCCTGCCAATATTGTTAGTGCCTATCTCTGTAAACCATACATTATTGGAAGTATCTACAACGATATCAAACGGCTGTGCGCCACCTCCCACATTAAACTCAACAAATTCGCCTTTCCCCGGGTTCAACATTCCCACCTTACCACCGTGTTTATCACAAAACCAGATATTTCCTTTTCTATCAGCGGCTATACCCTCCGGCACACCCTTGCCTGGGATGTTGAATCTTTTAAATTGTTCTGTCGCATGGCTGAATCTCACAAGCCTCATGTTTATTCTTTCGCTGAACCAGATATTCCCATCCTTATCAACCGCAATCTCATTGGGCGCGCTGAATGTACTTTTTTCTATAGCATACTCCTTGAATTTTCCTGTTGCAGGGGAAAACCTTGCCAGTTTATTTGCCTGCGTTTCGATAAACCATATCTGCCCCTTTATATCCACTGCAATACCTATAGGCTGGCTCAACAGTGTTGGGATAGGATACTCTGTAATTGTCCCTTTTTTTGTATCAAGTCTGCCTATCTTATTTCCGTAAAATTCTGTAAACCAGACATTGCCTGAATTATCCAGAGCAATTCTTGTTGGTTGACTGTTGGGGGTGGGTATCTCATACTCCTTATTAAATGTCTTTGTTCTTGGGTCAAACCTGCCTATCTGATTTCCGTCCTGTTCTGTAAACCACACAATACCGTTTGCATCAACCGCTATATCGGTGGGCATACTTCTGGTTGTGGGGATGTCATATTCGAAAAATACGGAAGTTTCCGGCTGGAACATGGCTATCTTATTCACATTCAATTCCACAAACCATACCTGCCCCTTTGCATCAGCACTTATAGCTATAGGCAAGCTGCGCTCTAAAGGGGTTGAATATAGCTTTATTGCAGATTCAGCGGCTATAGCCGTCATGGTAAAGAGCAAGCAGAAAACAGTAAACAGTGAACAGTAAACAGTAAACAGTTTTAATTTATTGATAACTGATGACTGATAACTGATAACTGGCTCCTGACCTCTGACTTCTGACCTCTTACTCATTTTACTCATTCCTGTTTCCTTTCTTGATTTCTAAGGATATACCATACCACAAAACCTGCTAAGAAGACAAAGATTATTACTGTTATTATTTTAATCAGCTTTTGAGAGTCCTTATTATTTCCGGCTTCAGATGCTGCAGCCTCTAACCCGGGAGAAGGGCTTCCGCCATGCAGTGCGCGAACAGATGGGTCTAACCGGCCTATCTTGTTTGCATCCCTGTCTGTCTGGGTGAACCATACTATGCCACGGCTATCTACTACGATACCCATTGGAAGGCTCCTGTATGCAGGAATGTCATATTCAGTGAATGTTGATGGAATCGGGTCAAATACCCCGACTCTATTGCCTCTGTTTTCTGTAAACCATATCCGACCTCTTCTATCTATTGCTATGCCTAAAGGAACGCTTGCAAGTCTTGGCATTATTGCCTCGTTGAATTTCTTTAATTTTGGATTAAACATCCCGAGTTTATTGCCATTCAATTCTGCAAACCAGATATTTCCATCTTTGTCAATGGCCATATCAGATGGATTTGAAAACGGCATAGGTATATTGTATTCAACAATCTTTCCGCTTTTGGGTTCAAGACTTCCAACCTTATTGCCCCCGGATTCAATAAACCAGACAAAACCTTCTGCATCCTGAGCTATTCCTGACGGCTGACTGTTGGCGGTTGGAATGGGGTATTCCTTTATTGTCCCGTCTCCGACATTCAATCTGCCAATCTTATTGCCGTTTCTCTCCGTAAACCACACCACCGCTTCCTTCCCTATAGCAATGCCGTAAGGAACCGCATCTGAAGTCGGTATCCTGTATCTTTTAAATTTTCTTTCCGCAGGGAAAAAACTTACAATGCTGTTATCCGCGGACAGGGCTGTCCATATAATAGAGTTAGAATCAACAGCGATTCCAACAGGACTGCCTTTATACGGTATGTCAAATTCCTCAAAGGTTTGCGTTGACGGGGTAAACTTGCCAAGTTTATTGCTGTTCTGCTCGGTAAACCAGATGTTGTCTGATGCATCTGTGACAATATCCACCGGGTTGCTGGACGGAGTTGGAATTGCATATTCATTTATCGGGCCGCCGCTAAAATCCCCCATTCCCCCCTTTATCAAAGGGGGGACTAGGGGGGGATTCTCCGCTGCAAAAATTAGTGATGGGAAAATTACAAGGCAAACAACATTAAACAAACATAATTTTATACTTCCTGTTTTTATGGGCATAAGACTTACAAGACAAATCAATCAGGAATACCTTTAGCCTACCATGTAAATGTCGGCTCATATATATGCCGCAGCTGCCAGTTGGCATCCTTGTAAGTCTCCACCTCCTGGCCAACAACCGACTCGCCCTTTGTCCCTGTCTTGCTGGCGCGGTATTTTCCCACCGCTATCTGGCGCTGCCTGTCTACCTTATAAAATGCCGCCACATCCATTGGCGGACGCGCCTGCCTTACGCCTGTGGTGGGATTGTGACAGGACAGACAGCCGTGCAGTTTCGCCTGATAACCGCTTAATACAATGCCGCCCATTACAATGAAATAAACCGCAAGCGGCGGCAGCAGAATAAGTAATCTTGAGACAAAACCTGATAGAGGATTTCTCCTTTTAAAAACGAACGGAACCAGGACAATAAAAATAACAACAAATGCCGGTATTACGGCAGTAGTTATAAACTGCCATTTGGCAAGGCCAGCCTTCAGATACCAGAACGGCTGGAGGAAAAAGAGATAATACCACTCCGGCCCCGGTATATACATACCGTCATCAGGGAACACATTTGAATAATCAGTGGGGACCCTGTAAAAATATGCAAGACCAACTATAAGGGCAATAACCCCTATTACTATTGCGCCAGCCTGAATAGCATGCCTCAGCCAAAATTTATGAAAACTCTGTGGATACGGCGGGGCATAACGAGGGTCTGTTATGGTAGTTTCATTTTTCTTATCTGATGACATAGTATCTCCATGAAAAGTTCAAATTTCAAAATCCAAATGTCAAATAAAATCCAATGAAATTTGATTTTTATATCACTTGCCTCCCTCACCTTTATACTGGCATTTACAGAGGTCGCCCCTGATAAAAAGAACGATATTTCTTATATCCTCATCAGTAAATGTCTCTTTCTGTGACGGCATCACCTCGGAGAATCCCCTGGAGGCTCCCCCATTCTTAATAACATTAAAAAGGTCTTCATCTGTCCTGGTTGATAAAAGTTTAGAATCTGTTAAATTGCGGGGTTTTATCCCTTCTCCGAGGGTATCAGATAGAGGACCGTCCCCCCTCCCGGATTCACCATGGCAAGGTGAACAGGTGCCAAGGAAGTTATCCCTCCCAGCCTCTTTTCCCTTTCCACCGCCCCATGTGGCATTTTTACTCACGTCTGCCTTTTCGGCAGAAAGGACGTGATTAGCAGTGGTGAGCAATCCAAAACATATTACAGTGGAGATCAAGCCAACTCGATACATTTTTTTACTCATAAGCCCTCCTCCCTTAATTAGCCGGGTTACCACTCTCTTTTGTATCTTCATCTCCCAAAACTCCTGAAGCCTCTAACATCAAACTCTAAATTATCAATCTATAACGGGCCGGATATCCCATGCCTTTTTACCATCTTGAAGTGAAGGGTCAGAAGAGTTGTAACAAGGATAGGCAGGAGCAATATGTGGGTTATAAAACTGCGCCCAACGGAAAAACTCTCCAGCATCGGCCCTTTAAGAAACTCACCTATAATCGGCCATGTGCCAATATAATCCGTCCATATTACCAGAACCCAGTATCCCCTCCAGTTCCACGGAAGGATTGTGCCTGTAATACTAAATAAGGAAACCACTATCAGCAATACAAAACCTGACAGCCAGTTTAACTCACGCGGCCTCTGGAATGCCTTGTGATAAAAGACAGAGCACATGTGGGTAAGGAGCGTTGCCACAAGAAGTGTGGCGCCCCAGCGGTGCATATTCCTTGCAAGCCAGCCAAAGGGGACCTCGCTGCTCATGCGGATTATGCTGTCAAATGCCTCTTCAGGCTTGGGTATGTAAAAAAATATCATAAAGATGCCGGTTATAAGCTGAAGGATGATTATTGTAAGGGAGATGCCGCCGAAGCAGTAGAAAAAATTGACATGATCCGGTATGGCAAGATTCAGCTTTGCATTTAACCACCTCTTAAATCCCGCCCGTTCCTCAAGCCAATCAGCAATCCGTATAGACATTGTTCCTCCCTTTCTCTTTTAGTTCACACTCTGGATTCCCGATTAAGACCTCGGGAATGACCTATAGTAACCCTGCTGTAGCAAGCTACAGGGAATTCTCTCAAGTTAAACAGAGGCCGGCTATTTTTCAGCGCTTTTAGGCGCCTCTTTGCTGTTATCTATTGTCTCCCCTGTAAAATCTATCTTCCAGCTATTGGTCTTTTCATCTAAATCGAGATTCACATCGCTTTCCTGAACAAAGTCTCCGCCAAACGCTGACGGCACTTTACATTCAATTTTAACCACAGCCTTGTCCTTCATTATTTTGCTGTCTTTAATGTTGACCTGCATATCTTTTGAATATTTTGACGCGATATCCTTAAATCTATCGTCTGGAAGTTTATAGTACTTTGAACTGCAGAGTTTATACGCCTCTCCTAAGGTAGTAGGCCCGCCCTCTTTAATATAGGCATAGAATTTCTTTACCACATCCTCAGGGCTTTCTGCAGGCTGGTTTGACATCTTGCTGCACCCTGATAATACGGCAATGGCAAATACCGCGTATATCGCTACTCTGGCTATCTTCTTCATAAATCTTATTCAGGACAATGTTATCCTTTATTCTCCTAAAAATAGTTATGTCCCCCGATTTTAAACCGGGGGACATAATCTCACTACTGCTAAGAACAACTAATAGCTTTATATCTGGTCCAGATTCTTAACTACTGCCTTGTTTCCACCCTCAATCTGTCCGGGCAGGAGGCCAAGCTGCTTTTGCTCAGATGCCTCGTCATAATCACCTACAGCAAGGTTGGACTGGCCTTTCGGGCCGTCAACAAAGAATGCAGCCCTCATCTCAAGATGGAGCGGACCGCAGAATGTCTCGCAGAATATCTCATACTCACCTGCAACATCTGCTACAAACTCTGTCATCACCGATAGACCCCTTGAAAGATGGAGCATTGTCCTTGTGCCATAAGGCCCGTATATGGTGAAGCCCATGATAACATCAGGGTTCTTTGTGATACCGGCTGCCTTATCAATATTGGTTGCAATGATTCTCACCTTATCGCCCTTATTGACCCTCATCTGCCTCGGAACATAGCCATAGCTGAATGCCTTTACATGTATCTCCTTTACATCACCCTTCTGAACTATGCCCGGCTTCTGGGTATCCATCGGGAGATAGGTAATCCTGGAGCCGCCGACATGAACCGGCCTAATCTCCGGGGTTCCACTCCTTTCAACAAGACCGCCCTTCTCTGCCTCGCCCATTGTCCAGCCCTTTATAAGGTTGGCAAAGAGGACCTTTGCATTGTGCGGCTCGCCGTCAACAGGGATAATCTTGAGGGTCTTGCCATAAGTCGGGCTCTTTTCATTTATGTCAATCATTTCATGGTTGACCGGCCACCTGATGCCTGTCGGACTCCAGAGACCTGTTGAGAACTTATTCAAAGCAAACACTAAATTATCATCCGGGCTTACAGCGATGTGCCCTATCCTGTAATGGACGGGATATTCATCAACTGTCTCAAGCCTGTCCAGATTGGTCTTGACAATAGAGTCTGCAACAAAGCAGCTTGTGAAGGCATTGCCCTTGTTGTCAAACACATTGTGGAGCGGACCAGCGCCTACCGGCAGAACCTTCTTAACAGCCAATTTTTCAACATCTATTATGCTGATTGTGGCGGAAAGCTTGTCTGCTACCTGCACATATCTTCCCTTTGGCTCTGCATCAGTTCCATGCGGGTTCTTTCCAACCGGAATCTCCTTTATAAGCTTAAAGGGATTCAGCTCAAAGACACCTACTGTGGAATGATAATAGTTGCCTGAGAAGACATACTGCTTCCTGTTGGCGTCATATGTAGGATACTTCACGCCATTCAACCCCATTCCTTTTTTGTTAATGTCCAGATAGTCAGGGGCGCTTGGCACAGGACCCCAATCAATAACCTGCCACTTGCCCGTGGCAATATCAACCTTTGCCATCTTGCCTGTATATTCGCCTGTGGAATACAGGGTCTTTCCGTCAGGCCCAAGTGTTATATGATGGGGACCAAACGGGAACGGGAAAGAGATAATCCTCTCCAGCGCGCCAAGCTGCAGGTTTATTACACAGAGGGTATTGGCTGCCTTGTCATTCACATACAGGAACTTGCCATCAGGATAAAGGTTCTTCGTGCCCTCATTTGTAGGGGCGCTGAACACATCCTCATGCAGGTCAACACCGCAAAGGATGTGCCTGTATGTCCTCATACTCGGGATACCGAATACTGCCACTGAACCGTCTGTCCCGCCTGCATTATACATAAGCATTGTATCCTTCAGAGGGGCGTCGTTCAGCGATTCCTGTGTAACATGCCAGTCCCTGTCTGCTGCAATAGTAACTCCAGGCAGGATAAGCCACGCAAAAAACCCGATTACTGCCAACACAAAACTACATCTTTTTACTGCTTTCATTTTTTTCACCTCCTTAATTATTTTTATTTTAAGATTTAAAACTCCTGAATCAAAAAAAGCCGACATTCATCTTTTCACCTCCTCAAAGAGATTATTTAATATTTATAATCAGTCCGTTGTTAAGTTTGGCTAAAATATAGAATGATAAATTTTTTTTGTCAAGTAAAAAATTAAGGCCTCTGCCCTTAAACAAAAAAACTAAGCAAAAAGGCCTTGTAATATATCATTAAGTCTGTAATGGCCATTACCCCCAAAACTATCAAAAAAACGGCGCTTCCAATAATAAAAGGGTGCGACTGCTTAATTCTATGCGCCAACCACCCAACAAATAGAGAAAGTGGTATACCAACAGAGATAAATGCGGCGCTTAGGCCAATGCCATATACTACAAGAAGCCAGAAGCCTTTTGCTGTATTTTCAGGCATACTGGCATAGTTTAAGATTTGAGACAAGGCAGGCGGAATACAGGGAGAATAGACAAACGCAAATGAGGCCCCAATAAACGGCGCAAGGAACCAAAAGATGCGGTTGGGTAGAAAGGGGATCGGGGTCTTATCAAGACCCTTAGACATTATGCTAATCCCTGACAACAAGATAAGAATACCGGATAATATCCTGAAAACTTTTATGTTATAGAGAAAATAACCTCCAATATTGGAACCGGACAAACCAAGCATTGCGAATACAATACTAAAACCTGCTGAATATCCGAGGGAGGCAATAAGAATGCTTATTATAGATTTCTTGACGGCATCATTATTTTCAATGAGATAAACACCTGCAATAAATGCCATAAAAAACGGACTTATCTGGGCGATGCAAAACTGCCAGATGGAAAAAAAGGAAAAAAAAGCCCCAATAAAGGCTCCAGAAAAGCTGACATCCGAAGTTAATAGATTTGCTATTTCGTGGTGATGTAGGGGTTCCATAAAATACAGTTGCAAGTTTCAAGTTGCAAGACGCAAGTTGAAAATATAGTTTAAAGTTGCAGAATGCAAATATTAACTTAAATCTTGAATCTTACAACTATCTTATTCTGCTATCTCCTCAACCCACGCTGAAAGCTTCTCTATCTCAATAAGCTTTCCATAGAACGCCCTGGCTATCTTGCCGTCCCTGTCTATAAAAAATGTGGTAGGCGGGGCATTAACGCCATAAAGCCTTGCTATTGTATCTCTTTTATTAAAACCAGTGGGAAAAGGAAATTGTTTCTTATCTACAAACTTTTTAAACTTGGATTCTGAATCCTGAATGCCTATCATCAAAAATTCCACGCCCTTTGAATTATACTTGCTATACGCCTCTTTAAATACCGGTGCGCTCTCATTGGAGCAGGGGCACCACGACGCCATAAAGGTTATAATCAGGGGCTTGCCCTTGAAACTGTCCAGTGTTACAGAGCCGCCATTTATTAAATTTAAGCTGAACGCAGGCGCAGGCGTACCGACCTTTGCCGTAGGCTGCTTGTCTTTGGGACCGCTGCTGCAACCTGTTAATACAGTAAACAGTGACAAGTGAAGAGTGAACAGCAATAAAAACAATAAACAACTTTTCAGCTTATAGTTTCTAATTTTTAATTTCTCATTCCTCATCGCCGCCTCTTTCATTTCAACACCTTCTCTATTTCTTTTATTAAATCTGCTTCAGTAATTTCTCCCATATGGATATAGGCAAACCTACCATCTTTATCAATGGTAAATGTTTTGGGGATGCCGTATACCTTATAGGCTTCCGCTATACTTCCCGTGTTGTCAACACCGGCGGGAAATGTAATGTCAAATTCCTTTATATACGCCCTTGCCTTTGTCTCTGTATCCTGTATGGCAATACCGATAAATATAACTCCCTTATTCTTATATATCGCATAGACCTTCTGCAGGGCAGGCGCCTCTTGTCTACAGGGATGGCACCACGATGCCCAGAAGTTTATTACCACAGGCCTTCCCTTTGCATCATCTAACCTAAACTGTTTACCATCCAACAGCCGCAGAGAAAAAGCGGCGGCAGCATCACCTTCTTTCGCCAGAGTCCTCCTGATACTGCCTTCTTCATCTTTTTGTCCACAACTCAACAAAGATAAAACAATACCTATTATTATAAAAAGTCTACTATATCCTGCTGACATCCCCATCTACTTACCATTAAATTCTGGCAGCGGCATTTCCCATCTAAAAATTCTTTCTTTCTGGCCTGGAAGATCCATTAAACTAAGCTCCATAAAACCTTTATCCTGTCTTATCTTCCTGAATCTTAAAATACCTTCCCTGTGGTGCATATCTCCGCTCTCATAAGTCACTTTCCAATCAACCACCTCGTAATTTCTGCCACCCCCGTCTCTCAATACAGACAGCTTCTGCATAGGAAACTGCTGCAGTTTGTCCTGATGGGTATTCAGATAGACTAAAAAAACTATATAATCATCTACTCCGTATCTTTCCGCATCGCTCATATTGCCAATCAATTTAAAATACTCCACCGGCGTATATATCACATCTACATAAAGGTCGCTCTCGCCAAAATCACTTTTCCAGAGATATTTTTTCAAAAAACGATTCGCCTCATAAGAGAGGATTGTAGGTATAGTGCTTAGGTAATTTTTTTGGAGATATCTTGCAATTGCAATGTCTTCATTATCCGTCAACCCTGCCCCATGAACAAATCGCATCCTCTTTACTATCAATTCCCACTCACGCGGTGTATGTTTCGCCCGCTCAACAACCTCCTTGCCATGGCATTTTCTTGTGCATGAATTGATGTAGAGAAATTTTGTTTCAGCTTCATCAAGTTTTGGCAACCCAGTAAACTTAAAAAAAGCAACTCGCCCCGCTCTATTAAGATACTCAAGCCTACTCATTGGCTTAGTATCTACAAATATAAAAAAGACTGCGGCAGCCATCCCAAAGAACAGAGAGGCAAAAATGAGCAGCGCAATTGTAAACTGCCTCACACTGCCTCTTTCTTTATCCAAAATCTTCTACTTATGAGATATGCGCCGATAAAAAGGCCGACAACCCACACACCGATAACAGCCCAAAAAATAACCCAATCCAGCGTATCAAACGCCCGTGTGTATTTAAAAAACTTGCCCCTTATCCTCTGAACAGGTGTTATCCTTGCGTCATCACCATATTTATCTATAAAATATTTTACAATTTCTTCTTTTGTTTTGCCTTGGCTTATCATCTGACCTATCTGGTCCTTCCAGTCAAGGCCGCAGCTCATGTTGCAGTCCTCCAGCACAAGAGGGCATTCACAGGGGCAGGCAATGTCTGCTGCAACCTCCTGAATGGTTAATGTAAAAGCAGGCACTGGTAAAAATAGTAAGCAGTAGGCAGTAAACAGTAAGACCAAAAAATATTTTGCAATTTGCAGTTTGCAGTTTGCAGTTTGTCTTATCATCTCTTCTTCTTAAACACAAACCACAAAAGCCCTATCACCAGCAGGAGCCCTAAAACCCCTGCGGTATAGAGAATGGCTGACACCCGGCGGGGAGTCTCATACGGCGAACTCCACGTTTTTGGCCCGGACATCGGCGAATATTTTATGTCTATTGATGGTTTGCTATCCTTTTTTACATATTCAACTTTAAAATCTACTGCCTTACCCTTTGACACATTTTCAAATAAATAGAGATAATGCTCAAACCCCTTTTTCTCAGACACCTCAGATGCCTGCGGGGTTGCCTTGAAGGCTTCAGCCCTTAACGGCCTCTGTATATCAACCTCCAGTTTGTCTGCTGCATGATTCATATGAACAGTATAGGTAAAATCCTTACTCTCTTTCTTTTCCTTAAATGGATTTATATGGAAGCTGAGATAAAAGTTTGGATAGGGCAGTTTAAGCCTTACTTCATCCGCATCGCCAGCATTCTTTTGCTTATACAACTGACAGAAGTGCTGACCTTTTGGAGAGAGGCTGCATGCGTCGCTGATCGCGGCATTTTTCGGCACTAGAAATGTTGTCTCTGCAGGGAATAGGCCTTCATCTTTAAACCTGCCGTCGTATATAACCAAGATACCGGGATCGTCATACTCAGGCCACACAGCCACCCTCATCCTGCCAATAGACAAATCAGACGCCCCCGCCTGATTTATATATAAAAGAATAAATAATACAGATAAGTAATAGAACGCCATTCCTTTCTTCATAATTACCTCTTTTGTTTAATTTTAGCCCAGATATATATTTTAATCAAGTATGGAGTAGGCATTAGTCGCCCATGAATAAAATTGTGGCTTCTCCAAAAGATTTAAAAAAATAATTTTTGGCCTTTATCTTTGACAAAATTAGGTCGTTTTGTCAATGGTTGACTTTCTCTCTTCTTTAGATTATGTTATTACACTCCAAGTTATAAAGTATAAGAAGGCATTTATGTCCAAAGACAACAATAATATCTCCCCCAAACGAGGGATAGGCTTAAGGATTTTTGGAAGTGTTCTGTTTTTCCTTGGAACGTTGAATATTATGTTTTCTATGAAGGCAGGGCTTGAAACACAGAACTTTTATATCTTCTTGATAGTTGCCGGTGTAATAATATTTGTTATAGGCAGCCTAAGAAATATGGGCCGTATATAGTGAATTTAGCCAACCTGAACCGAATCCAAATGCAGCTCATACTCAGCGTGGCCAGTGTTCTACAGCCCCTTCTTTAACGACAATTCCCTTGAACAGCCATTTATCGCCAACCGGCATAATCTTTACAGCCTTTGTAATGTTACGGCTATGTATCATCTTAATAAGATAGGTCGCCTTTTTTACGCTCTCATCCTGAAAAACCGGGGCAGTATCTTTTTTTGTATATTCAACCTCAACCTCAACAACAGCATCTATCCTCTTCCGATAGAATGCTGTTGGGTTGTCAATATTTCTTTCCATGGCAATCATGCCTATCTTATAGTTCATATCAGGTATGAAGGCGGACTTTTCACCCCAGATGATATTAGGGTCAAATATCAGCTGCACTGAATCAAATAATACCTTTTGCTCATCATAGGTCTTTTTAAAAAGGTCAGCCTTATTTACATCGCTTCCTTTCAGAATGAATAGCTTCTGCTTCTGGGATGCAGCATTGTAGTTATATACAATTTCAAATTTTCTATCCTGAGCGGCTTTTATATATAAATCAACCATATCTCTGACTGCCCTTTTATTATTACCCACCAGGAATAGATACAGTCCCATAGCGATAATAAAAATAAGGATAGTGCTTATGATAATCTTCTTCTTTCCCAAATTACCAAACCTCATTGGGATAATACCAGTGTCTCATCATCCACTCATTATCATTCAACAACGGAAGTTTTGAGCGGTCCTTAAAAAACTGAGGCGGTATGCCCAATCTCTCGCCTCGTGATAAATTATGGCAAGAATTACAGCCAAAGGTCGGAGAATTATGACTCCCGAGATAGACAAGGCCAATGATGAAGAATGTTATTCCTGCAACGACAATAGCTGTTGCTATCTTTTTTACAGCGCTATTTCTCATAGCCTTATGCCAGATAAGCCTTATACCTGTGGCCCGATGGTGAAGCTCTGTTTTAAAACCCTCTTCCTTTGCTTCCCATCCCTTTAAATAATACGGCATAAATGCAACAACAAAAAGCACAACAAGCGGTCCTATGATAGATAGAAAGGGAAGCCATGGACTGTTCTTGAGATACATAAATGGCAAAAGAATTAGCAAAAAATACCATTCTGGCGCGATAATATTCTGTCCTTCCAAAGGCATAGGCACTTCTTCAGGGTCAGCAGAAGGGATTTGCATCACTGCGGCAAGGTAAAACAAGAGTATCAAAAACGGCAATGCAACTATTACGTGCTTCAGAAGGTAGCGGAAGATTCTCCTCTTCCTCAGTTTAACCAGCATGTGGTAGTCAACCAATATAAAGGTAACTATTGGGAATAGAAGTATATGCAGGACATAATAGCGGGGAATAGTATATGAATCCATGAAAAATACTTTTAATGAATCACCGATAACCGGAAGCGTTCCAAAATAATTGGGAATCATCTCCAAAAACCAGTAACCCTTCCACTCCCACGGAATTATCAAACCAGTAACGATAAGAAAGAATATGGGTAGAAAAAGCAAAAAACCTGTCAGCCATAAAACCCTTTTCTGCTGATTTATAAAATCCTTTCTCAAAAAGCACCGTATGGTATGAACAAGCACTGCTATCAACAGGAGTGCAGGCGTCCAACGATGAAGATTGCGAATCAGACCGCCGCCGTAAATTTGATTTGATATCTTTTGAACGGTTTTGTAAGCATCTGCAAGAGTCGGCTCATAAAAAAATATAAGGAAGAGGCCTGTCAACAACTGAAGAATAATCATTAAGAACGCCAGACCGCCAAAGTAGTGCCGCCAATGGGCATTATCGGGTTTAATATTTTCCAACATCTATATTCCCCTTCCTTTCATCCATATCAATATAAAAAAATCCCCATAACTACCTTTGCAGTCATGGGGATTTATCGTGTAAAAATTTACAGTTTTCTACTGCAGGTGCGTTAGAGCAGTTTTATCACTTATCATCTCTTTTACCTTCGGCTGGTCAGGATTTATCTTAAGGGATTTTTCCCATGTCATCTTTGCCTCTTTTTCCTTTCCACAACCTTTGTATGCAATCCCAAGAAGATTATACCCCTCTACATCATCCGCCGATACCTTGACTAATTTTTCAAATGTTGTCACAGCATCCTGAGGCTTATTGGTTTTTAAATAAATAACGCCGAGGTTAAAAAGCGTATCAGCATTATTCGGGGAATATTCAAGAGACTTCTTATACTCCTCTATCGCATCCTTGAACTTACCGTTATCATCGTATTTATTACCATTTGTCTGATGCTCAAGCGCTAGTTTTTCTGATTCTTCTTTTGAAAGCTTCGCCGCCTTGTTTTCACCTGCATTCGCTATTCCCGCAAATACAAATGAAATTATGCTAAATATCAATATACCTTTTCCCAAACCTTTGACTATCATGTCTCCTCCTTTAATAAAATAGTTATTAAGTAAAGTTTACAGCCCCCTCCCAAAATTGTCAAGCAAAATCGGATAGCGAAATCCTCTTTATCTACTCCCCTATCCCCATCGCCTTTCTGGCAGACGGAGGGAGGAGTTTTCCTGCTGCCTCATCCATAACTTCATCTGTTATTTTGCTTTTTCCTTTTTCTCTCGCATAGTCTTCTA
>JACPZB010000039.1 GCA_016195725.1 Deltaproteobacteria bacterium
AGGCTGCAGAAGGCGCAGATTGACAAGGATTGAATCCAGAAAGGAAGCGAAAGTGCCGGACAATCTTATAACGCAGGCAAAAAAACTACTCACCCCCACCCTCGTCTTTCATACTGACATTATAGTAAAAAAGGCTCAAGGGCTTTATGTGGAGTCCCTCGATGGAAAGAAATACATGGACTTTTCTTCCGGCCTTGCAACAACTAACATAGGCCACTGTCCGCCAAAAGTAGTTAAAGCTGCAAAAAAACAGTTGGATGAGATTATCAACTCCGGCTGTATATTCAGATATAACTCCGAGATTGAGTTTGCGGAAAAACTCAAAGAAATTACCCCGGGCAAACTGGATATGTTTTTCTTTTCAAACAGCGGCGCAGAGGCGGTTGAGGGGGCTATAAAACTTGCGCGGTTTGCAACAAAGAGACAGGGTATAATTGCCTATACAGGCGCATTTCATGGCAGGACAATGGGCGCTGTTTCTCTGACAACATCTACTGCGAAATACCGCCGCAACTATCATCCCCTCCTCCCCTCTATCTTCAGGGCGCCTTATCCATATTGTTACAGGTGCTTCCTTGGACAACATCCTGATACATGTGACATGGACTGTTTTATATATCTGAAAAAGATGCTGAGACATGAAATTAACCCGGATGAGGTGGCGGCAATTATTATTGAGCCTGTGCTCGGAGAAGGCGGATATGTTGTGCCTCCGCCAAATTATCTCAAGGAATTAAGAAAACTCTGCGCACAGCATGGAATTTTACTTATTGCAGATGAGGTCCAGACAGGCTTTGGAAGGACAGGCAAGTGGTTTGCCTGCGAGCATTTTGGAATAGTCCCCGACATTATGACTCTTGCAAAGGGCATTGCCTCAGGCTTTCCGCTCAGCGCTGTTGCATCAACAAAGGAGATTATGTCCAAATGGCCGCCAGGCGCACACGGCACAACATTTGGCGGAAACCCTGTATCATGCGCCGCAGGCATAGCAACTATAGAAACAATCAAGGCTGATAAACTTCTTGAGAATGCTGCAAAGGTTGGAAAATATGCCATGAACTGTCTTAAAGATATGCAAAAGAAATATCCTGTAATGGGCGATGTCCGGGGCTTGGGTTTAATGATAGGCATAGAATTTGTAAAACATGTCCCGTCAGGCAAAAGCCCGGACACTGATTTTTGTAAAAAGGTCTGTAAAGAATGCGAAAAAAACGGACTGATTTTGATTGAATGCGGCATTGACAAAAACATCATCCGTTTTATGCCGCCGCTTATTACAACAAGAGAGGAAATGAAAAAAGCCTTGGGTATTTTTGAAAAGGCGGTAGCAAAATCCTCTTAGCGTAAAACTCAACCCTCCTTAGTCAGATACCCTGCTTTATATATCTCAAGCATTGTCAGTGAAAGCGACAGCACTATAGGGCCGGCTATAATGCCTATGAAACCCACGACCTTGATACCGCCAAGGATACTGAATATGAGAAGCAGAGGATGAAGATGAGTCTTCCCGCTTACTATCATAGGTTTTAAGAAGCTATCGATGACAACAATAAGAAATACGCTGATAATGATAAGAATGGCTGCCTTTATGTAGCTAACCTTTATGAATAGATAGATAGCAGCCGGCACCCATACGAGAGGAGTGCCAACCACCGGCAAGAAAGATAACAGGGCCATTGCAGTCCCCCAAAATATGGGCGAGGGTATGCCTAAAATCCAGAAGGTTAGCCCTTCTATGCCGCCTTGAAGTATTGATACCAATACCCCGCCGTAGAGAGTTGCGTAGACTATATCTTTAGTCTTTTTGAAGATTGCCTCCTTATCTCTATTAGATAACGGCAAGAGCGTCTTTAGCTCTTCCAAAACAACATCTCCCTCTTTAAATAGGTAATACATCGTAAATAGAATCAAGATTATAGCCAAGGTAAAATCAGTAAAATTTGTGACAACGCCTGTAAGATTGTGGACAATGAAGTTGCTAATTTCCTGCGCGCTTCTCAGCAGGATATCTCTCATATTTAGATTAGACATATTTACATATTTGTCCAGAATGTTTACAAGATATTGCGGCAAGAAATATGGTGAATTGTGGAAGTGCGTCACCGATTCCTTTAGATATGCCTCTACCCATGCATAAACACTCAGCACCTCATTGACTAATGCTATAGCTAAAAAAAGAAAAGGCACTGTTAAGAAGATGGTAATAGCAGTGCATGCAAGAAGAGAGGCTATTATTTCCTTTAAACGAAATTGCTCTCTTATCCAATTATAAAACGGGTAAAAAAGTATGGTAAGTGTTACACCCCACAGGATTGCAGTTAGGAATGGAACTATGATAAGGTATAAAAGATAGCCTACCGCGATTGCAAGGCCGAATATTATTATCTGCTCTGTCTTCATAGATATATCTCTTGGGGATATTATATCGGTTAGACATCAAATTGCAATCCCAAATCTTAAAAAATGGCAAAAAATCGGAACAGAAATCTTACCTAATCCAGTTTGCCATAACCCACCAGCACCCAATGCTTGCAAAATAGCCGATTGCTATTACCGGCATCCATTTGAGGTGCGCAGAAAAGGTATAGATGTCCCGGCGAACTCCCATTACAGCCACGCCTGCAGCGGAGCCGATGGATAAAAGACTGCCGCCTGTGCCGGCAGTAAGCGTAATAAGGAGCCATTGGCTGACATCCATAGGAGGGTTCATCTGCAATACTGCATATATTACAGGAATATTATCAATGGCAGCAGAGAGCGCCTTTACAGGTGGAGATTTCCCATGTATTAAAAAAAATGTAAAATCCCCCGCAGCAATTGTGAAACCTCCCAATAACCCTTAAGATAAAAATCTGCGGCGCTCTTCTTTGACTTCCCAACCCGTATCGTAATACCTTGTTTGCGAAGCGCTTTAAAAGCAGTCTCATCTGTTTGGTCATCGCCAATATATATGGGCAAACACCGATGTTTCAATTGCCTTAAAATCCAAAGGGCAGCCCTCCCCTTATCCCATGAGGCAGAGGGAGCTAATTCCAGGACCTTCTTGCCTTTGATGATAGATAAAGACTCGCTTTCACAAAAACAAACTGCCGCCCGATGCAACACATTTTTGACAGATGAGATATTTTCCTTTTTAACGGAGCGGAAGTGAAGGCTTATGGTAAATTTCTTATCCTCAATCCATGCGCCATCTATATTTTTAACCTCTTTTATCAGCAAATGTTTTACCTTATCAATAGCGGATTTTGTTAATAGCGCATGAGGATGCGTATATCTTATCCTGGGGCCGGAGATATCAAGACCGTGATTGCCCCCGTAATAAATATTCCGAATACCTGCCATTTTCTTGATATCCGACAATGATCTTCCACTTAAAATTGTCAAATAACAACGATTAGAACCGGCCAGCAATCGGAGTTGTTTTTTTATTTTTTCGGATAAGATACACTGCGCAGGGTCTTTCCGGATCGGGACTAATGTCCCGTCATAATCCAGAAACAAGGCGATTTTTTTATTTGGATGCATTGCTTCAGACAGGCCTGCCTGTGCCTGCGTCACGGCAGACAGGCCGCCGGATGTAAAAAAATATTGCATCATAAACCTTATTCATCCTTTTGTTTTACGGCCTCTACAACCGCAGCCGCGCCAGATCTGCAATCAGGTTGCCTGCCCAGCGATAAATGTTATATTCTTTAACCACCGCGCGCATCCGCTTCATTCTTTCAGACCTATCAGCGGCCTCCATCTTAAGCGAAAGACAGATGGCGTCTGCCGTCGCCTCAATGTCATAAGGATTGATAATAATTGCATCTTTCAACTCACGGGAAGCGCCGGTGAATTGGCTGAGAATCAGCGCGCCATCCTCGTCATCACGGGAGGCAACAAATTCCTTGGCAACCAGATTCATCCCGTCATGCAAGGAAGTTACCATGCAGATGTCGGATGCCCTGTAGAAAGGATTGATGGTTTCATGGCTGTGATGTCCCTTAAGAAATACAATCGGCTTCCATTCCTTTGTGCGAAAACGCCAGTTGATTGCATCAACGGTCTCTTCCACCTCTGCCAGCAGGTCATGGTATCGTTTTATATGTGTCCGGCTTGGGGCGCCCAGTTCAACAAAAGTAAACTTCTCCATAAATTCCGGGTATTTCTCAAGAAACCGCTCAATTGCCCTGAAGCGCTCAGGGATACCCTTGGTATAATCAATTCGGTCAACACCTACCCCAAGGTATATTGCCTGAACGGCTATCTCCTTGAGTATATTTTTCTTAAGCGCCTCCCGTTCTTCACCCGCAGCCGTTTTATCCAAAAAACCCTCAAAACTGACGCTGATAGGGAAAGGTTTTATCAATGTGGTATGCGCGCCGCGATTAACCGAGAATTGAGCCCAATCGCTTTTTGATTCCAAAAATCTATCTACAGTATCTAAAAAATTATTGCAGTGTAACTGTATATGAAAACCGATGATGTCTGCCCCCAGCATTCCGATGAGAATCTCCTTTTGCCACGGACAGATGCCAAAAACCTCCGGATTCGGCCATGGAATGTGCCAAAAGATCGCCGTCTTTGCATCAGGCCGCTTCTCTTTGAGCAATAATGGAACAAGGGCAAGATGATAGTCTTGAATCAAAATCAGGGGAGAATCTTCATCAGTAATTTCTTTGAGCAATGCATCGGCAAATTTTTCATTTACCCTCTGATAATAAACCCAGTCCTCCAGGCGAAAGACGGGACGGGTATGGGTAATGTGGCAGAGGGGCCAGATGCCCTCATTTGAAAAGCCATAGTAGTAGCCGTTTTCTTCTTCTTTGGTAAGCCACACCCTCTTGAGAGTATACGCAGGCTCTTCAGGCGGCACACGCAGTTTATCGTTGTTGTCTACCGCTTCACGGTCTGCCTCTCCGCTTCCGTGCGCAATCCAAACGCCGTCGCATATACGCATCACAGGGTCTAATGCGGTGACCAGACCGCCTGCAGGAACAATGCTCTTTATGGCGCGGCCTTCCCTTATATGCATGTAAGGTTCCCGGTTTGACACAAGAAATAATTTCTTCCCGCCCAGTTCAACACGCATATGCTCCTTGAGGCGGTTTGCTGTCCATAAGGACTCTGCATTGACCCGCAATCTGGCTTCCTCCTCTGCCCTTGCCCGGGCGAGAGCCAGACTTTTAGCCAAATGAGTCACCTCCGAAATCAACGGCGCTAATACATCTCCCCTTGGAAGAGCGGCAGATTGGCCTGCCCTGCCTCCTATGCGCAGTTCTCTAACCCACTGCGCAATCTGAGCTATAGGGCCTGTGATGCTCCAGCGCACCACTAAAAGGGTAATTACGATAATCAGTAAAGATGAGGTTACGAAGCGCAAGAGGTTATGTTTCCATATTTCCTTGAGCCTTATATCAATATAGGAGGCATCGTGAAAAAGCGCCATGGCGCCAATGATTCTATCTTCGTGGGAGACAGGAAGCGTAAAGAGGTACATTGTCTTGCCATCCAATTCTATAAAGCTGCCTGTCGGCCGATTTTCTGCGATAGAGTTAACTACCGGGGGAAAGGGTTGTGAAATTTTTGGCTTAAGCTTGGCAGTTGCCGTCAAAATATTGCTGCTGCTGTCATATACAGCCACACCGAGAAGCCTCTCGCGGTTCCCGAACCGCTCAACAAGACGCTTCAACCGATCAAGAGAGTTTGACTGCAAAAGGGGCATCACTGATTCTTGCAAACTTTCGGCTAAAACAAGAGACCTTCGTTCCAACTCAACCTCAAGACGAGCCTTCTCGCCTCTCACCTGATAAAATGAAAAGACAAAAGCTGCCAAAGCTACTACAAAGACAAGAGACACTATGAGACGGATTGTAATTTTCATATAAGCAGTATGCCCTTTTCTCTGACGAGATTGAGCGCCGGCGCTGCATCTTCAAAGGAGTATGCGCTCTGATGCAGTAATGCGGCGTCAAGGTCTGTGATGATTATTAGCCCGCGCAATGAGTATAGCAAAAGTATGGTTTGCTATCTAATCCAATTTACAACAATCCACCAGCACCCAATGCTTGCAAAATAGCCGAGGGCTATTACCGGCGTCCATTTGAGATGCGCAGAAAAGGTATAGATGTCCCGGCGAACTCCCATAACAGCCACGCCCGCAGCGGAGCCGATGGATAAAAGACTGCCGCCTGTGCCGGCAGTAAGCGTAATAAGTAGCCATTGGCTGATATCCATAGGAGGATTCATCTGCAACACCGCATATATTACAGGAATATTATCAATGACAGCAGAGACAAGGCCTATTATTATATTGGCATAGGTATTTCCAAGGCCGTCATAGAGGAGAATATTAATTTTAGCAAGGTAGCCGATATACTGCAACGCGCCAACAGCAGTGATGATGCCGAAAAAGAAAAAGAGCGTGTCAAACTCCGCTCTCTCTACTCTCCTGAAGATATTAAACTCTTCCTCAGCCGTTACATTATAGGATCTGTCGCTTCTCTGAAGCATATATCCCATAAACATTAAAAGCCCCAGCCCTGTCATCATGCCCAGAAAAGGCGGCAGGTGGAGCATATGATGGAATATCACGGCTATGGCAATGGTCAAAAATCCTAAAAATATTATCCGCCTTGCCCCTTTTTTCATGTTTACGCCATCCGTATCCGCTTCCGGCAAACCTTTGGGAATGCTAAAAAACATAATAAGGGCAGGCACAAACCAGTTGATTAGCGACGGAGGAAATAAAGTCAGAAATCTTGCTGTCTCAACCTTCCCTGCTGTCCATATCATTAAGGTGGTGATGTCTCCAAACGGGCTCCATGCGCCGCCTGCGTTTGCAGCTATGACAATATTAACAAACGCCGGAACGATAAAGCGCCGGTTTCCTCCTGCGACAGCGTTAACAACCGTTGCCATAAGAAGCGCGCTGGTCAGATTATCTGCAACCGCAGACAGGAAGAATGTAATTATACCTGTAACCCAGAATAGAGAGCGAAACCCGAAACCCTTTTTTATCAGCCATGTCCTCAGGGCTGCAAAGACCAGCCTTTCCTGAAGGGTGTTTATGTATGTCATTGCGACAAGGATAAAAAAGAATATCTCAGCTATCTCGCCTATCAGGCGCTTGACGTGTTCTTCTATGTGTCCCCCGCCGTTAGCAGACTCATATATGGCAACAAAGGCCCACATCAAACAACCGGCAAGCAGAACCGGCTTTGATTTTCTGAGGTGAAGCCTATCCTCAAATATGACGAGAGCATAGGCGAGAATAAAAGCAACAAGACTTAAGTAGCCGGCCCAAGAGTTTACAACATTATGCATTAGTCCTCCGCAGCATATCAAAATAAAAAAGGCTGGAACAAACACACGATATGTGTCTATTTCAGCCTACTCTCCCCCTGCCCCCTATCCCCCTCTATGAAGGGGACAAATGGGGAGGGGGCGCGTCCGTCCGCAAAATTTGCTTACTTTTATACCATATACAATCTTTATGTCAATACCAATACAACCTGATATTTCTGTCAAGCCGAATTTTCTTTTGTGTCAATTTTCTTTTGCGGAGATAGAAAGGTTTTCCCCCATTGCCCTACTAATGGCAAAACATCCTTCTTCAATCTCTCTATTGTAGACTCTACTTCCCTTATCATATGTCCCTTTTCACTTCCAGTGATAGTAAAAGGTTTATCCCTTAATGACGTTTCCTTTAATCCAAATTCAACTACTGATTCACGATAGGGAGGGGGCATCTCCTCATTGATAATCTTATCATTCATAACAGCCCATGCTAATGTCCATGCCCTGGCAACATTACTTAAGTTGTAGCCGCCTCCGCCAAGGGCAAGCCATGGAAGCTTCAATGCCTTGAATCCCTTTATCATCCTTTCAAAACCATTGGTCGTGAGAGTAAGATGAGTTATCGGATCTGTCCTGAATGTATCAACACCGAGCTGGGTAACAATTATATCCGGTTTGAATCTGTCAATAAACAGCGGCACAATCTTTTCAAAACCTTTTACAAAAACCTCATCATCTGTTTCTGGAGGAAAAGGAAGATTAACTGAATAACCTCTGCCATTACCCACACCTATTTCACTGAAAAATCCAGTTCCGGGGAAAAGATGATGTCCGCTCTCATGCAAAGAAATCGTTAAAACTTTGTCAGTATCATAAAATGCCGCCTGAACGCCGTCTCCGTGATGGGCATCTATATCTATATATGCAATCCTCTTACCTAAAGTAAGCAGATACTTTATCGCAACGGCAGCATCATTTAGATAACAAAAACCTGATGCCTTGTCCGCCATTGCATGATGCAAACCACCGCAGATATTGAATGCAATGTCTGCTTTTACCGACGAAATCAATTCAGCAGCCTGAACGGACGCACCTGCTGAATAAAGCGACCATTCATACATGCCTTGAAAAACAGGGTTATCTCCAAAACCAAGGCCATATTTCCAGCCATCTTTTGGCATGTCTCCGGAATCCGCCTGCTTCAGTGTTTTAATATAATCTTTTGTGTGGAATAAAAGAAGCTCTTCTTCTGTTGCCTTTCTTGCCTCAATAAGCTGGGTATTAGGTAGATTTAAAAGTCCGTAAGCCTTTATGAGTTCGTAGGCAAGTTTAAGCCTGATTGGCCTCATGGGGTGGCTTGAACCGTAACTGTATTTGCCAAATTCGTCAGAATATAGGAAGGCAGTTTTCATATTTAGTATCAGAGAATCAAAGTATCAGAGAGTCAAGTAGGTAGCACGAAACTCTTGACCCTCTGACTCGCTGACACTTTTGACACTATTTTTCCTTCATCGCCTCTATCAAAACCTTTGCAACCTCAGGTCTTGAAAACTGAGGCGGAGGCAGAGCGCCTGCCTTAAGCATCTCTCTGACTTTTGTGCCGGAGAGTGTGACATGATGACTGGAATCGTGGGGGCAGCTCTTATAGGATGCCATACCCTCGCACTTCTTGCAATAAAAGGTATGGTCAAAGAACATCGGCGTTATGCCTATTTCCTGAGGGTCAAACTCATCAAATATATAATGTGCATCAAACGTACCGTAATAATTGCCGACGCCCGCATGGTCTCTTCCGACAATAAAGTGGGTGCAGCCGTAGTTTTTTCTTATGAGGGCGTGAAAAATAGCCTCTTTTGGACCGGCATATCTCATTGCCGCAGGGTTTACCACAAGCACAGCCCTGTCCTTTGGGTAGTAGTTCTCCATCAGAACCTCATAACATTTTACCCTTACAGAGGCAGGCACATCATCGCCCTTTGTCTCGCCGACGATGGGGTGAATCATAAGGCCGTCAACTACCTCTAATGCGCACTTTTGAATATATTCATGGGCCCTGTGGATTGGGTTTCTTGTCTGGAAACCAACAACCCTCTTCCACCCCTTTTCCTTAAAAAGCTGCCGCGTTTCAACAGGGTCAAGCCTGTATTGTTTAAATTTCTCCTGCTTTACCCTATGCACCACTTCCACCTTTCCGCCGAGAAGCATATCTCCCATTTCATGAACCTTTACCACGCCAGGATGCGCCATGTCCTTTGTGCCGTATACCTGAACAGCCTCTTTTTCTTTGTCATGGCTATATTTTTCTTCAATGTGCAGCACAGCAAGTATCTCGCCTTCTTTATTTACAAGGCTTACATCTTCACCTTGTTTTAAATTTTTGGCCTCGTCCTTTGTAACTGACAGAGTAATTGGTATGGTCCAGGGAAAACCGTTTGACAACTTCATGTTGTCCATGACAATGTGATAGTCGTCTTTTTTCATAAACCCTTCAAGCGGGCTGAATGCGCCTATTGCAATCATCTCAAGGTCAGATATTTCTCTCTCATTGAGATGAACCTTTTTAAGTTTTTTTGCCTTTTCTGCAAGAGACTCCCTCTCCTTTCCTTCCAAAATCCTATTTACCAACTTACCGCCATGCGGCTCAATGAGACCAATCATTCGTTATGCCTCCTTAATGAAACAGTAGATAGTAAACAGTAGAGGGTAGACAGGAAAACCGTTCTAAACCCTTTCCCTGCCTACTGTCTACTGCCTACTCTCTTACTGTATTTGTATGTATTCCGCATTCCTTCTTGTCATCTTCTTCATGAAACCACCTCCACCTGCCGGAACGCGGCGGTCCGCCTTTGACAAGAGGTGTTGAACAGATGATACAGCCGATGCTGTCATAACCTTTATCAAAAAGTTTATTATACGGCAGATTATTTTCTTTTATATAGCGCCATATCTTTTCCATGCTCCACTCCGCCAGCGGCGCGAGTTTGAGAATCTTTCTTCCGTCTTCCTCAACAAGAGATGCCTTTGGCACAGTCTTTCTGTAGTCTGACTGGTCTTTGCGCAGCCCTGTTATCCAGACATCAAGGGTTTTAAGCGCACGCTTATTCGGTTCTACCTTCCTCACAAAACAGCAATATTCCTGCTTTGCCTTGTCCGTGAAAAACAGATACTCGCCAAATCTGTCTACCATCCTTTTTAATGTACCCTCATCCGGCGTAAATCTTTCAACGGCCAAACCATATTTTTTTTCAGAGGCTTTGATTGCATCGTATGTCTCTTGATGAAGACGAAGCGTATCAATAGTAAATACCCTGAATTTCCTAAAATGCTTACTTGCAAGGTCTATAATGACCGTGCCTGTTAACTGGAAGCTCGTGCCTATGGCAGCCCTGTCCCCAAAGTTATCAAATGCCCATTTGATAAGTTCTTCGGCAGGCATGGCATTGAGTTTGTCAAGTGTGTTCTTTGTAATATCATCTATTTTCATAATTAAAAAAGGCTGAGTTGTAAGTTGTAAGTTGTAAGTTGTAAGTTAACTGATAACTGATAACTGTCAACTGATAACTTATAACTTACTTAACCTGTCTTAAAACTTTACATATCCCTTTTCTTCCAGATAACTTATTATAGCCCTTGTTGATTCCTCAACAGACATCTTTGATGTATCAATGGCTATCTCTGGATTTAAAGGTTCTTCATACGGCGCTGATATGCCTGTAAATTCTTTGACCTCGCCAGCACGGGCCTTTTTATACAACCCTTTTGTATCTCTTTGCTCGCATACCTCTATTGGACATTTCACATAAATTTCTATAAATTCGCCATCTTTTTGCAGTTTTCTGGCGAACGGTCCTCAGGTGAAAAACCAAGATTTTTATTCAAGCCGTGTCTGACGTTATCGCCGTCCAATATATATGCCTGATGTTTGTTTTCAAGAAGCGCATGCTCCAGCTCAACTGCAATGGTTGACTTTCCTGCGCCTGACAGACCTGTAAGCCAGACAGTACCCCCCTTTTGCTTCATTAGTTTTATCCTGTCCTGTTTTGTAATCTTCCCGTGATGCCATTTGATGTTGGTGGCTTTTTGTTGTGTCATGTCTTCTCCCTTTAAAATAGGGTCAAGGGGCATGGGTCATGGGTCAAGTGAAAACGATAATATCATTTTAATTCTTCTTGACCCTTGCCGCCTGACCCTTGACCCCTGTATTTTTATTCCTCAAATACCTCCACCTTGCATGGCGCCTTTTCTACAAGTTCATCAACCACAGACTTTGAGAAATATTTTAAAAATGCCGACCGTTTCCTTTTTACTGCTACTGCCGTATCAACATTGTACCGCTCGATCACTTCAAGGGATTTTTCAACAAAATCTCCTTGCGTTGTGACGGCGTCAAAATCGACATTCTCCTCCATCGCCCGTATCTGCGCCTTGCCCATCTCTTCGTATCCGCGCTGGCGGTATTCCTTCATAATCGCCTCTGTAAGCTGTGTTGAAGGCTTGTCGCCGATAAAGCCGATGTCGGTAAATTTATCGAAGACCTCATTGGTAAGCTCGGTCTCGATTATGTAGAGGACGACAAGCTTTGCCTTCTCCTTTTTTGCGAGACCCACGGCATACTCAATTGCATCCTGCGATGTCCTTGATGTTGAGAGTATGAGAAGTATGTTGTTCATTTGTAAATCCCCCTCACCCTAACCCTCTCCCGCAAGGGGAGAGGGAATTTAAGAAACATCCCCTCCCTTGACGGGAGGGGACAAAGGGGAGGGTGATAAATTTTCATTCCCCTTTGTGAGCTCATGGCTCATGGATGTTTCATAAGATTTTGTAGTTTGCCCATTTTATGGGCGTATTTAAAGTCGCCGATAAATCGGCAACTACATTGTTATCCCAATCATCGGCCAATAAAATCTGGCCGTCAGATTAAAGACTAACCATGCGAGCGCCATCATCACAATGCCGGCCTTTGCCATATCCCGCGTGGTTATGTAGCCCGATGAAACTGCTATTGCGTTTGCAGGCGTTGACATTGGAAAGCAAAAGGCCAATCCCGCCGGAACAGCTATGGCATAAGCAATAGTCTTGGTGTCTATATGAAACCTGGATGCCATGCCTATGCCCACAGGAAGCAGCACCGCTATTACAGCGGCATTGCTCATCCCTTCGGTCAGGAGTATGGTTAAGAGGGAAAGTATCGCTATCACCAGCAAAGGATTATTAGCCCAATCGCCGATTACGGCATTTGCGAGCCATGCCGCTGCGCCAGACTTTTCCATTGATGCGCCCAATGTTATAGCGCCGCCGTACATAAGTATTACGCCCCAGTTCACATATTCCTCTATATCCTTCCATCGGACAAGTTTCAGGATAAAGAGCGCAACAACTGAAATAATTGCTATGCCGGCAATTCCGATTGTCTTGCCCAGGAAAATCCAGAAAAATATTGTTATGCCCATCAAGATTCCAACGGCATATTCAACATAACCTATTTTCCCAAGCTCTTTGAGCTTGCCCTC
>JACPZB010000040.1 GCA_016195725.1 Deltaproteobacteria bacterium
GGCTGTCCAAATACTCACATACTTAAAACAGTATGCTCCGTTTTGTCCATCCATCTTTTTCTTGTCTTTGGCTCAAATCTTGCGTTTGCACCCGAAAAGTAAAAACCAAATGCATTTTTCGGGTTTATATAATGCCGCAGCTGTTAAGCGTCTTTTTAAGTTTCTTTCTATTCGCCTCTCCCATCTTTACCAGCGGCAGCCTGAATTCTCCTTCTATCTTTCCCATCATAGCAAGGGCGGTTTTTACCGGTATCGGGTTTGTTTCAAGGAACATGACCCTGTGCAGGGGCTGGAGCTTGTAATGGAGCTTTCTTGCCTTTTCAAGATGGCCGTTAAAAAACGCATCGCACATATCGCTTACACCCTTCGGCGCTATGTTTGATGTAACGGATATTACGCCGTGGCCGCCGATGCTCAAAATCGGCAATGTTGTAAAATCATCCCCTGAAAGGATTACAAAATCTTTTCTGCACAGCTCAATAGTATCGCTCACCTGCTGGAGATTTCCTGTAGCCTCTTTTATGCCGATAATATTCTTAATCTCAGACAATCTGGCAACAGTCTCAGGAAGCATATTAACACCGGTTCTGCCGGGAACATTGTAGAGAATAATCGGCATCTTAACTTCTTTTGCCACTGCCTTATAATGTTGATAAAGCCCTTCCTGACTAGGCTTATTCTAATAAGGCGTAATCAAAAGCGCTGCGTCCGCCCCTGCCTTTTCTGCATGTTTGGTCAGCATAATGGTTTCAGCAGTGGAGTTTGAGCCTGTGCCGGCAATGACAGGGATTCTTCCGTTGGCCGCTTCAATCGCAAGCTCAACAACCCTTTCATGCTCTTCATAGGAAAGCGTTGCCGACTCCCCGGTTGTGCCGCACGGCACAATGGCATCAGCTCCGTTTTTAATCTGGAATTCAATTAAGTCCGTAAATGTCTTTTCAGCCACTTTGCCGTTTTTAAAGGGCGTAACAATTGCCGTCATGGAACCCTGGAACTTCATAACTCCTCCAGTTCAGTAGAAAGTTTTAATAAGGTATCCTATTTTTAAACTTCTTTCAATCACTTTATACCAAAGCGCATTCATTATTGCAATGGAGATACAAAACAACCTTTATTCCATTTTTTACTTGACTAATAGAGAGAGTGTGTGCTAATTCAAAAACAGGTGATGGAGTTCACCTTTAACTAACCGCCCGCATCAAGCGGGCTGATAACTCCTGCACTTTAAAAAGGGCGGGAGTTTTTTTATGTCCGAGGAGGAGATGGCAATGAAGGTAGATTTTATTCCATTAATTGTAGGTTTATTGGTCTTTATCTCAAGCCTGATTTCCTTGAGGGTTGGATTATCGGTAGCAATAATAGAAATAGTTTTAGGGGCGCTTGCCGGAAATTTAGGGCTTAAGACAGAAGATTGGATGATGTATTTGGCAAGCTTTGGAGGGATTATCCTGACTTTTTTAGCGGGGACCGAGATTGATACAAAGCTGATGAAGGAAAAGTTTAAGGAGAGTTTTCTTATCGGGTTATTTTCTTTCCTCCTGCCCTTTGTCGGAGTTTTTCTTTATACATACTATATTGAAAACTGGGATTTCTCAGCCTCTTTAATCGGAGGCGTCGCTTTATCCACCACCTCTCTTGCTGTTGTTTATTCCGTCCTTGTAGAAACTAATCTGTCAAAAACAGAGATTGGCAAACTGATTATGGCAGCCACCTTCATAACCGATATGGGGACTGCCCTTGCATTGAGTTTCTTATTCATTAAACCAACCCTGTATACTGCAATTTTTGTTGTAATCTCTCTTGTTACAATCTTTCTTGCAACGAAATTTTCTCATTATATTTTTGACCATCCGGAACTGAAAAATAAGGTTATTGAACCTGAAATAAAATACATATTCCTCCTCTTGCTTATCTTTATGTATTTTGCAAATCTGGGTGAGGGACACGCAGTTCTGCCCGCCTTTGTATTGGGGCTGTTAATGTCAAAACATTTTACAGAGATATCTGAGACAAAGATTGTAAGAAATAGGCTGAGAACCGTTGCTTACGCTATGGTAACGCCTATTTTCTTTGTCGTTGGCGGCTTAAAGATTTCCCTAACTCTGATTATATCAGCCTTCGGACTTTTTATTATTCTTTTTCTTCTCAAACTATTTACCAAATTTGCGGGCGTCTATTTTCTTGCCAAAAGGTATATCCCGCAAGGAAGTATGTATACTACCCTATTAATGAGCACCGGATTGACCTTTGGAACAATAGCAAGTGTGTTTGGCTTGGAATCGGGATTCATAAATCAGGTGCAGTATTCCATTCTGGTCGGGGTAGTTTTAGCAAGCGCAGTAATTCCAACCATTGTAGCACAGAAATGGTTTATGCCGGTTCACTCAGAAGATTTAGTGGATATAAACGGCGGAAACGAAAAATAGCGATACCCAAAAAATGCAATTGCATTTTTTGGCAAACACAATCTTTGGTCAAATACTGCGTCCGGGGCACCCATTGCGGAGCAATGGGTCGGGCTGTCCAAATACTCACTTGGGGACAGATTTCAAATCTGTCCTCCAGTATGCTCCGTTTTGTCCAGCCGGTTTTTCCTTGTCTTTAGCTCAAATCTTGCGTTTGTCCCGAAAAATAAAAACCAATTGCATTTTTCGGGTATGTCATTTGCAGCCTATCAGCAGACCTTCTTTCCATCCCATGAAGTCTTTCCCCCAACTTCTTTAAGAAGGCGTTTATTGAGGAGACTAAAAAAATACTTGACAAATCATTTTTTTTAGATTATAATTATTACCAGATTAGAATTATTCTAATCTAAATATATGAAAGAGTTGATTGCAAAATACAGAGAAAAGGGTTTTAAGCTTACTCCCCAGAGGCTTGCCATCCTAAAGTTTTTGGATGGAAATACCGGCCATCCTACTGCTGAGGATATATACAACTCTATAAAAAAGATATATCCCACAGTATCCTTTGCGACAGTTTACAATACTTTGCAGACATTGGGGGATAAGGGAGAAATACTGGAGATTACTATTGACCCGCAGAAAAAGCATTATGACCCTAACCCAAACCCGCACCATCACATTATTTGTCTGGGGTGCAACAAGATAGGCGATATATTTGAAGATTATTCCGAAGCCTTACGGCTTCCCAATAGAATAGTGGAAGAGTTTAAACCCGTAGGAAACCATATAAATTTTTATGGTATCTGCAGAGAGTGTCAAAAAAAACAAAAAAGGAGGAACTGACTATGTGTATAGCATCAGTAGGAAAGATAGTAGAGAATTTCGAGATGGAGGTTTACGACCCTGTAAAGGGAGATTTTGGCAAGATAAGCCTGGAGGAGGTGAAGGCAAAAAAACAGTGGACAGTTTTGTTTTTCTATCCAGCGGATTTTACCTTTATATGCCCCACAGAGCTTAATGACCTTGCCGAAAAACATAAAGAACTTAAGGCAGCAGGCTGCGAGGTTATTTCCGTAAGCACAGACACCAAATTTTCTCACCTTGCATGGCAGCAGTCTGAAAGGCTCTTGAAAAATGTAAAATATCTCATGGGAGCGGACCCGACCGGGAAGGTGTCAAGGATGTTTGGTGTATATGACGAAACCACAGGCCTTGCACTCAGGGGCGCTTTTGTAATAAATCCGGAGGGCAAACTTGTTTGCTCAGAGGTGAATTTCTATAATGTCGGCAGGAATGCATCTGAGCTTTTAAGAAAGGTTCAAGCGAGTGTATATGTTTCCAAGCATGCTGATGAGGTATGCCCTGCAAATTGGACAGAAGGCAAAAAGACTCTTAAGCCGTCTGCGAAGATAGTTGGAAAGGTTTCTGAGGCGATGGCCGCTTAATAAAAAACAAGGAGGATTTTAAAATGAACAGCGCAAATGTAATGGAAAAAAAGGAATTCAAGAATGAAAATGTAAACAAGGTGACCCATATAAAGAGCGAGCAGCTTGCCGCAGACACCTATTATTTCAAGCCGGGCCAGGTGCTTGACTATCACAGGCATCCTGAGGGCGACCAGATATTTTTTGTCCATGAAGGGGAAGGGGTTTTCTGTCTTGACAACGGCAAAGAGGAATGTACAGCCTTAAAGCCCGGTGTTGCAGTGCTTGCGCCAAAGGGTGTGTGGCACAAGATAGTTGCAAATAAAGAACTGGTGGTTTCGCAGGCAACAAAGCAGCCTGCCGGTATAGAAGCAAGGCCGAAGTAAACATAGGGCAGTAGACGGTAAGAATAAATATACGAAACTGGGAATCGGAGAAATATTTTTCACCCTTTCACCGCTTCCCTCCTTTCCTGCTTCCATCTTTACAATGGAGGTTATATCATGGCAATATGGAGATGTGAAAAATGCGGCTATACAAAAGAGTCCAGATGCAAGCCGGGAAAGTGCCCAAAGTGCGGGGCAAAAAATGCTTTTGTAAAAAAGCAGCATCTGCCCCCGATATAAATCTTTATCCGCACATCAAACCTGCAACAACAGGTCAGCCAAAAAACGCGCTCGTCCAACACAACTTCTTGCAATAAATAAGCGCCGGGCAAGTAATCTTATATTGCAAACATCTTTGTAATGTTGCCCTTACTTTTATAACAAAGGGCCTTTATATACTGACAAATCTAATTGACATAAATACAATAACTGTGCTACTACTAAGGCACGAGAAATTACCATCCTAAAAAGAAAAGGCTTCTTGTTACTGACAATCTTAAATCATGGGACAAATTTTTAGTATGTGGCATTTTTTTAGACTCTCGCCCGAACCCCTGCCCTATAAAATTTCATATTCTAAACCAGATAGTGGTTTCAATTTCTACAAATATCCTCTAACAATAATTTTACTAACGAACCAAGTTTTTACTTGTAGACTGTAATCAGAATATTGCGGAGGTAGAAAATGAATAAGTTATTTACCATTTTATTGCTGATAGCAGGATGGGTCATCTTTGCCGGTATGGCCAAGGCCCCTGAAAGCGAAATCCCGAAACCTGGAATCAATTTTACTGCAACAGTGATAGATGACCAGAGCATCTCCACAAAATGCACTTTTGTAAGCTGGGAAGGGCAGCTCTTTTTCTTGGGCGTCAGGGGCAAGGGTACGGTTAGCATACCCTTCGAAAAGGTTAAGAAGGTAGTATTTATTGGAGATGCAACCGGCGGCAACAAAGATGCGCAGGTAACCTTGCGCAATGGCGAGGTTGTGGCAGTTACCTTTGATAATGAATCAAGATTTTACGGGACAACTACCTTCGGAACATATAAGATCGCAGCAAAAAATATAAAGGAAATAATATTTGAATAATGCCCTATCGGCCATGGCATTTCTTATACTTTTTATTGCTTCCGCAGCAACACGGCTCATTACGGCCATGCAGAACCGCCTTCTCAAAATACAGAAGATGCGGCGCTGATGTACGACAGTATTCTTTCAGCTTATCTATCATTGCCTCAGCAGCTTTTTCCGCAGTCTCAAAACCTTCTTTATAATGCCTTTCGCTCGCCCCTTTCTCTATGGCTATGGCTTCTTCTATTGCCAATGTATTATATGGAAAAAACCGCCCTCCTTCCTTATTGTATAAGAGATAATCCCCCACCATGGGTCACAGCAATTCCCTTTACACCTGTCAATGCACAGTTGTGGAAAAAAGGGGCATCCCCCGCAGCAGTATTCATATTGGTTATTATACTCTTTTTGAATTATTAAAATCCATACATGAAATAGCCATAAAAATAATATCTTGAGTAAGTCACACAAAATAAATACAATGGCATTATGCTTTGGATGCTGTTTGCGCTCATTACTGCCTTTTCGCTGTCAACCGCGGATACCTTAAGCAAAAGGGCAATGGCAAAGAGTGATGAATATGTGATTGCATGGGTAAGGGAGGGCTATGCCCTTCCATTCATTGCAATTGCATTCTTTTTTATCCCCACACCGCATCTGGATAAGACATTCTGGCTTTCTGTTCTAATCCTCTTGCCATTGGAAATTACTGCGCTCATCCTTTATGTAAGGGCGATAAAATTATCTCCTCTGTCTCTTGCCATACCGTTCATGGCCTTGAGCCCTGTGTTCATAATCATCATAGCCTTTTTTCTCCTTGGTGAATGGCCTACCACATCTGGATTTGTTGGAATAGCCCTTATTGCCATTGGCGCATATCTCTTAAATGTAAAGGCCAATAATCTTGGGCTTTTAGGGCCAATAAAAGCGATTGCTAAGGAAAAAGGTTCTGTATTGATGATCATCGTTGCGGTCATATACAGCATCACATCCACCATCGGAAAGATTGCCGTCCAGCATTCAAGCCCGATATTTTTTGGATTTTTTTACCCGATGCTCCTGACCATTGCCCTGTCAATGGTTGTGGGTATTAAAGGGGCTCTGCATCAGGTGGTGTCAAGACCCATAACATTTTTAACTATCGGCATATTCACAGCAATAATGATTTTATTCCACTTTCTGGCTATAAGCATGGCGGATGTAGCCTATGTAATATCCGTCAAGCGGACAAGCCTTATATTCAGCGTGCTTTACGGAAGGGTTGTATTCAAAGAAGTAAACATATCAGAGAGGTTGTTGGGAAGCATCTTGATGCTGGCGGGCGTAATTTCAATAACTGTGTTTTAAATTTTACTGCTGCTTTATGGCAGGGCTGAGATATATGCTCCAACTGACTGAAGACAACTATGAGCAGATTGTCGGCCATTGTGTAACGGACATCTCATCGGCAATTGACCTCACAAATGCCGCTTTCATAGACCCTTACGGCATGGTGGGTCTCCTTGAAATGGGAGAATTTTTCAAGTTAAAGGGCATCAGGAAAATCCTGCATCTCCCTCAATCCGAAGATGTTCTGAAATATCTTGAGCGCATGGATTTTTTCAGATTCGCAGGGGAATATTTTGAGCTTGTCCCTGCCAGACCGAACCCTTCTGAAAAATATTTGAGAAGCCCCAACCCGGATGTCCTCCTTGAAATCACGCCCATAGAGAAATTCGAACACAGTGAGAATAAAGGATTTGTGGGAATACAGAAATACCACTTTAACAACATCGGCAGGAATGTGGTAAAGATTGCGGTCATGGACTTGGGGATAGGATTCAGAAAATCCCTGTCGCAGCGGTTTTCTTTGAAGGACGACTTTCAAGCTATCGAAAAGGCGCTGCTTCACGGCGCATCCCGGTATGTGGATGAAGGCCGAGGCCACGGTCTTGCCGCAGTCAAACGCCTTGTCAGTCAATGGAACGGCAAACTCTCCATCCGCTCTGGAACTGCAAAACTCTCAATAATCCCCGATTGGTCATGGGGAAAGGAAAAAGAAATTAACCTCCCTCTTTTCCCAGGCTCACAGATCAATATAATGCTGCCAGAGATTTAACCCTATTTTTCTCTTGACAAGCCAATCCCCTTATGCTTCAATTGGTTCAATTGAATAAATTTTTTCTCCCCGCCACTTTGGGGAGCGGAAGTGAGGGGTAGTGGTTTTATAGATCAAAAGGCGGATAAGGAGCCGTTTAATGGTGTGAGGAAAGAGAAGTGATTATAAAAGAGAGGGCGTTTGACTGGCAAAAGATATAGGAGGAACAATATGCAAACACGGACATCGACATTTGGAGTATCAAAAAGGGAAAATCATAACTCTGAGCCCTTTTATAACGGTCGAATGTATAAAGACGGCATACCTAAGCTTCTAAATGGCACTGAAATCATTCTTCCCACAAATCATGAGAAAAATAAAATAAAAACCGTCAAAGAAAACTGGTCGGACCGGATTTATTGCCATTCGGCAGAAAACATGCAGCATATCCCTGACAAAAGTGTGGCTTTGGCCTTCACCTCACCGCCGTATAATGTTGGAAAAGATTATGATGAAAATATTAATCTGACGAAATATCTTAGTCTCATTGGACGGGTGGCGGAGGAGGTTTACAGGGTTCTTAAACCAGGCGGGCGTTACGTAGTAAATGTAGCCAATCTAGGAAGGAAACCGTATATCCCTTTGCATGCCTATTTTCATTCCGTGCATACTCAAGTAGGTTTTTTGCCGACAGGGGAAATCATTTGGCAAAAAGGAAGCGGGAACAATGGTAATTGCGCATGGGGGAGCTGGATGTCGGCAAAATCACCTTGTCTGAGAGATATACATGAATACCTCCTTGTATTTACAAAAGAGGGATACGGTCGTCCTGACAGGGGAAAATCCGATATAAATCGTGATGAATTTATGGAAGCAACATTGTCCATATGGAATATAAAGCCGGAATCGGCAAAAAAGATAGGCCACCCTGCGCCATTTCCTATTGAGTTGGCAAGAAGGGTCGTAAAGTTGTATAGCTATGTGGGCGATGTAGTCCTTGATCCATTTGCAGGCTCAGGGACAACCTGCCTGGCGGCAAAGATGAATAAACGGCATTATGTGGGATATGACAATAAGCAGGAATACTGCAAATTAGCGGAAGAGAGGCTCCTTAAGGCGTAACAACATGGCTACAATATTCACAAAGACTACAGAATTATCGGTGGCATTCGGATTGTTGGATATTGATCCATTAAAATCAACATACAATGCCATTGCTGATAGAGTCGATAAACTGAATCAGGATACCTATGATGCTGTGATTACAGAGCTTAGCAATTCCGAAAAGGCAAAGATATATGAAAAGCTTCGGACTGTGGGAAATGATATTCGCATGAAACGTTTCGATGGTAAGCCCATTTTTAAAGTCGAATGGATGGGGCTGTCCAAGCAGCGAAAGACAGTAGCAGTATCGAAAGATTTATATGTTAAAGACCATAATCTATTCATCAGCGTTAAGACCGACAGCAATGTTGTATTTAACCTTTCACCCTACAACCTGCTTCAGGCCTTGCCAACAGGCTCTCCGACGGCAATCAAAGAGATAAACTGGTTTTTACACACAGCTCATGAAAAATATGATGAGCTTTATCAGTTTGTAAGGAGCCGCTTCAAGGGAGCTTCTGCATTGCCGTTGACCATATCGGAGTTTGACAAATCTGCCGGAAAGACGACAAAGAAAGAAGTTCAGAAATGGCTTGATAATCTGAATAGCGGCCAAAAATCTGACTTTGAAGGTCTGTATGTGGCAATGTGTTATACCGTTGCGGAAAAATCATCCCATCTCTTTATGGAAAATAGAAGGAATGTCAAGAGAAGCCAATTAAATTCGGCTAATGAGCTGATTTTAAAAACCTTCCTCCGTCTAAACTCTGCACCTTATCTCTTGGCTGGATTGGAAGGCGGCAACCCCTTTGCTGTTGATATCCCCGATGTGACAAAGTGGTTTGAACAATGGATGTTTACGGATATAAAGGCAAAGGCTGATCCCGATAGAAAGCAGTGTGTTGTAAATTTTGTTTTGAAGCTAACCAACAAAGAGAATAACAAAGTCGTAGAACTGCCTTACCATGCTGAAATAAGATGGTCCCACGGGAAATTCTGCGGCAATCCTGAAGGGAAGTTGTATAAAGACTTCAAATGGGTTGATGTGCCGTTACTACTTAGCCTGAGAAAAAAGGCTGCACTTTAGATAAGCGTAGATACCTTGGAGAAAAGGGGAGGAATGGGGGACGTGAAAAAGAAGACTCAAAAAAGTAAAGCCCGAAGTCTCAAATTTATATTCTGCGAAATACCCCGACCATGCATAGCTAAATATCTTGTTGTGATTGCAAACAAGGGCATGACGAGTGAGGTCAATTATTTTGATTCATTAAAAGAGGCCAACCAAGCCTTCGGCGAAATAGCTAACGATTACGGTTATGAACCTGATGAAATTAATAGCTCGGATTATCACGATGTCTCGATATGGAAGTGGACAGAAGATAGATATGAAAAGGTTTTCCCTAAAGACAAGAGACTAACATGACCTATTGGAACTATTGCGATTACAGATGTGGGGATTGTGAGCGTTCGTTTGAATGCCCTGTGGCTATTAAGAAGAGGGAGCAGGAGATGAGGGCTGTTGCAGAGGGGAGAGATTTTGACTCGATGGACGCCGTGAAGGAATCTTTGGAAGAGACATTGGAGATGGTCAAAAAGATGGCTGAGGAGAGAGGGGTGGATCTGGCTGATGAAACGGGGAAACGGAGAATCGGTGAAAGGGTGATAATGGATCATCCATTGGTTAAAAAGTCAAAAAGGTTTGCCATAGATGTGATGAGTTTTGCAAAGGAGATGGAGGATAGAGCATTCTCGGAAGAAACCCAAAAAGCTATCTATGACCTCTGTTGGTATGCCGGGCTGTTGTCTGCAAAGCTCTACCGGTGCTTATCTGGAAAATATGAAGCAATGGAGGAAGACGACACTGAATTAAAAGAGTTGGATATGGAAGATGCCAATAAGACCGCTTCTGTAGTGATAATGGCAATCAGTAAATGCAAAAAGGCTTTGGACAGTTTGTTGCTGGAACACCTGTCGGAGGCTCAGAGATTTTATACTGACCTTAAAGATATAGAGAAGGGGTTCAAAACAGAGTTTCCAGAGATAGAAGTAACAGCGGGCAAGCAATTGCATTGATATCTGCCTTTATGGTGATACAAATGATTAACGAGCCGCATAAAATGCAATGGATGAATTATGGGCATTCCCAAAATATCCCCACGGAATCATAGAGAATAAAGAAAGGTAAAAAATATGAATCTCAAAACAACCACTATCCTCGGCGACAGCCGCAGTATGAGAGAACTTAAGGACGAAAGCGTTCACCTTGTTATTACATCTCCCCCCTACTGGCAGTTAAAGGACTATGGAAACAGCAATCAGATTGGGTTTAACGACAGCTATGAGGATTACATGAACAATCTAAACCTTGTCTGGAACGAGTGTTATAGGGTCTTGCACAACGGCTGCCGCTTGTGCGTGAACATAGGCGACCAGTTTGCCAGGTCTGTTTATTATGGCCGCTACAAGATTATCCCCATCAGAGAGGAGATAATCAGGTTTTGTGAAACCATAGGATTTGATTATATGGGGGCTATTATCTGGCAGAAGGTCACCACCTGCAACACAACCGGCGGGGCCTCGATAATGGGGTCTTTTCCTTATCCCCGCAACGGCATCATAAAGCTTGATTACGAGTTCATCTTGATATTTAAGAAGTTGGGCGATGCGCCGAAGGTAAGCAGGGATATAAAGGAAAAATCAAAGATGACAACAGAAGAATGGAACGAGTATTTTTACGGCCACTGGAATTTTGCGGGTGAGAGGCAGGACAAGCACCTTGCCATGTTCCCGGAAGAGCTGCCAAAGCGGTTGATTAAGATGTTCAGCTTTGTTGGCGATACCGTCCTTGACCCATTCCTGGGAAGTGGGACAACCTCTCTTGCCGCTCGGAAGTTAAACAGGAATTCCATCGGATACGAGATCAACGCCGATTTCCTGCCAATAATCAGGGAAAAGGTTGTTTCTAATATAGAAGTCATTGTTCAGGACAAGGCAACAACTGATTTTAAGGCCGCTATCAATAAGTTACCTTATATATTTAAAGACCCTGTCAGGTTTGACAAGAAGGTTGACCCTAAAAAATTGAAGTTCGGTTCAAAGATAGATAGTTCAGAATATCAAAAGAGGGAGACTTACCATTCTGTCAAAGAAATCATAAGTCCTGAATTGGTGATCCTTGATAACGGCTTGAAGGTGCGGCTGCTTGGGGTCAAGGAGAATGTGAAGCTAAATGGCAAGGCAAAGGATTTCCTGCAAAATAAGGTCAGGGGGCAGAAGGTCTTTATGAGGTTTGACCAGGTGAAGTATGACGATGCCAATAATTTGCTGTGCTATCTCTATTTAAAAAATAAGACCTTCATCAATGCCCATCTCATCAAGACCGGTTATGCAAATGTAGATACGTCTCTCGACTACAAGTACAAGGCTAAATTCCTAAACTTGAGAATGGGCCAGAAAAGGGGAGTTGCATGAGGATTAAGCTTAAGAATGAAGAAATAAAGGCATTGCTGAATATCGACACTCCCGATTTCCCCAAATACACAACCCAGATCATTAATCTTGCGAACCAGAATGCACAAGGGACACGGCCAAAGGTCGTAGGACAGTTAAGCGATTTGATACAGGAGTTTACAGGCAAGACTATGCCGGAATGGGAAGAATGGTATATAAAAGGACACCCCGATGCCATTAGAAATGCAACCGACAAGGTTGTTGGCATGGTGGAAAACTTTAAAGGTGTAATGAACAAGATTGATGAGGAGATGGTTCGCCGCTGGGTGCATGATCTGGTCATTGTAAAGACATTTATAGGTTTGAAGTTTCAGGAAGCAGTATTGAAAAAGGGGGCAGAGAAGAAAGGCGTATCGTACAGACTTGCAAATCCTTCTGAAGAATCAGAAGGAATAGACGGCTATATTGGGGACATTCCGGTTTCTATAAAACCTGAAACCTACCAGATGAAAAAGGGATTAAATGAAGAAATCCATGCCAAGATGATCTTCTATAAAAAGGTCAAAGATGGAATTATTGTGGACTATAGCGCGGTGATTGACTGACGATGACTATTACTTACGACCTTTACAAACTCCTAAAAGAAGAGCTTGGCAACGGCTCGTCCGACCTTGTTACAAGGCCTTCCGGCAATAAGATAAGGGAGCGGATCGAGCGGGATATCGTAAATGAGCCCGAAGGGACAGTTGTTGCCCTCGATTTTTCAAAGATAGGGATAATAGATTATTCCTGCGCAGATGAGATCGTGGCTAAGCTTATCTCACGTCTTTTAAGCGGTGAGTACGGCGAAAGATATATTGTCTTGTCAGGCCTTAATGAGAATCAGAAGGAGAATATCGAGGTTGCCCTTGAGAGGAAAGAACTTGCCGTCATCGGTATGATGAGGAGACAACCCCCTTTAAATCCCCCTTTGTTAAGGGGGACTAAGGGGGTTGTCATAGGCAGCCTGAACAAATATCTTTCGGATACTTTGGAACTCATACGGAAAAAGGGGAATATTACCGCAAAAGAACTTTCGGAAGAAATGAATCTTGAGCCAAATGCCAGCGGCATGAGATTATTGAATCTTTATAAAAAGAGGCTTGTAAAACGGAGCGAGGCAATTCAGGACGGGGGAAAGGTTTGGTCGTATGAAAGGATTTAGGAAGAAACAGTAAAAATGAACTTACCAACTATAAAAGACACCTACCTCAAGGCCTGGCAAAAGACAAAAGAACTCAAGACATTAATCGTCTTTCTCATTATTACGAATATTGTCTTTCTATTTTTTGGCCAGTGGATGGTAGCCAATGGCATTCCCGGGGCCGTGGAATTAAAAAAGGAGATATTAAAAGAACTGCCTGAAATGGATTATCTTAAACCGCTTACAGGCCCCCTTGCGCCATACCTCTCTCTTAAAATAGCATATACATTCTTCTTTAATCTCATATTTGGCGCATTTTTATCAACCACAATTCCTGGCATCATCTTTTTTCTCCCCTATTTAATTACAGTGTTCAGGGCATGGATTGTTGGCGTAATCTTTTACGGGACAATGCCAACGAACCTGCACGCAGTAGTCTTTTATGGCACATTTATTCTGGAATTTGGAGGTTATGTATTTTCGTCTGCGGCAGGCATAAATATTGGCCTTTCCTTATTAAATCCAGCGTGGAAAGGCAAAGAAACGCGGCTTGAGGCATTGAAGGCCGCCATAGAGGACACGAAGCTGTTATTCGTACTGGCCGCAACGCTTCTCCTTTTGGGTGCAATCTGGGAAATGGGCTGGCTGCATTTCTTTGGAGTCCATCCTGATATTGCACGTCCAAAGATTTCTCTTTGATAGCTGGCCTAAATATGCTATAAACCCCTTTAGAATTCCCCTGATTGTTAAAACCTGATTCCTCTACTGTGCGGCAACAGCATATCTTTATGGCTTTCTCATAAGGTAAATTGCTGGTTTAATCCAATTAAGCATGCGAAACAAAAACAGAATCACCCTCGCCTCATCCTCTCCGAGGAGAAAGGCGCTGCTTACCGAGGCAGGTTTATCGTTTGGCATACGCCCGGCGGACATTGACGAAGATATAAGAAAAGGCGAATCTCCCTTAGAGCATACGCTAAGGCTTTCGGAGAAAAAGGCAAAAGTAGCCGCAAAAAAGGTAAAGGATGGCTGGGTAATCGGCGCAGATACCATAGTCTTCATTGACAATCTCATACTTGGCAAACCGTCTGATGCGAAAGAAGCGCGAAAGATGTTGAATCTCTTAAGCAACAGGTATCACAAGGTGGTAACAGCATTCTGCATTTTTAATGCCGCTACAGGCGAAACTATCAAAAGAGCAGTAGAAAGCAGCGTAAAAATAAAAAAACTTACACCCCAGGAGATTGAAGATTATATTAAAACTGGCGAACCGTTTGACAAGGCAGGCGCATATGCTGCGCAGGGCATCGGCAATTTTATGATTGAAAAGATAGAAGGCTCGCATACAAATGTTGTCGGCCTCCCCATGGAAGAATTAAAACAAGCGCTAAAGGATGTTGGGGTTTTAAACAAAACAGCAAAAATAGCGGATTTTATTTTGTGAAAAGGTGAATAAATGCCATCCACTGCTGCAGAAAATATTGGAACAGTCAGAGAACGGATAGAACGGGCTGCAAAACATGTTGGGAGAGAGCCGCGCGAGATAACCCTTTTAGCAGCCGCAAAATCAGTTGATGTAAAAAGGATGCGGGAGGCTGTAAAGGCTGGGGTGGCTGTATTCGGCGAAAACTATGTGCAGGAGGCAAAAAAAAAGATTAAAGACTTGCAGCATGGCAAAAGAGATATCAGATGGCATTTCATTGGCAATCTCCAGAAGAATAAGGCAAAAGATGCAGTTTCCCTTTTTGATATGATAGAAACCGTTGACTCCATTGGTCTGGCAAAAGAGTTGAATAAAAGGGCAAAAGAAAAGTTAGATGTCCTGATTCAGGTAAATCTGGCAAAAGAAAAGACCAAGGGAGGCGTCACTGAACATGAGGCATTGGGTTTGGCCCGTGAAATAGCCAAACTTGAAAATCTTTCACTAAAGGGATTAATGACCATTCCGCCGTATTTTGAACACCCTGAAATGTCGCGGCCGTATTTTACCGAGTTAAGAAGGCTGGCAGAAAAGATACGGCGTGAAAATATGCCTAATGTAATTATGAAAGAACTTTCTATGGGCATGTCCCATGATTTTGAGGTTGCCATTGAAGAAGGGGCGACTATAATAAGGGTTGGAACAGCGATATTCGGGGAGAGGCCGAAAGACAGAGATTAGGGATTAGATATGAGAAATTAGTAAAAGACAATCATCCCAGTGTTCTTAAAAACGCGTTTACTGCCTGGGGGTCAAATTGGGTGCCTGAACACCTTTTTAACTCCAGAACAACAGCATCCATTGTCTTGCCTTTTCTATAAGGTCTTTCGGCTTCCATTGCATCTACAGCATCAGCTACAGCGAGAATCCTCGCGTATATTGGTATTGCCTCGCCTTTCAGGCCATCAGGATAGCCGGTGCCGTCATAAAATTCATGGTGGTATTTCACGCCCGGGATAATATCCTTAAGCTGTTTTATGGCTGCAAGTATCTCTGCCCCTTTTGCAGGATGTTGTTTTATAAGTTTAATCTCCTCTTCGGTCAGTTTGTCCGGCTTATCAAGTATTGACTCATAAGTGCCAATCTTGCCTATATCATGCAAATGCCCTGCAAGCTCAATCTCCTTTAAGGCCATTTCATCAAACCCCATCTTCTTTGCTATGGCAAGGGCATAGTTTGTGACCCTTTCTGAGTGGCCCGCAGTCCACGGAGATTTTGCATCTATGGCAGAGGAAAGGGCCTTGACCGTGCTTACGAAAAGTTCATCAAGGTCTGCAACAAGTCTGGCATTCTCAAGCGCAACACCTATCTGAGAGGCTATCTTTTCCAGGGTTGCAAGATTCTCTTTTGTAAACCCAGAAGGCCTCTTTGCGCCCACAGACAGCAATCCCTCTACCTCGCCTTTTACCATGATGGGGACCCTTATATGCGAGATAAATCCCTCCTTGCAAAGATTTCTCTCCAAAGAAGGAAGACCTTTCGCCTCTATAAGATTTGCCGCATACTGCGGCTTCCCGGTTTTTACAACCTCTGTTGCATTAGTCTCTCTAAATGGCACAAACGCCCCTTTCGGGACAATAGCTGTTCCGAAACCGGCCTGATAGATAAAACCCTGCCTCTCCTTATCAACAATGCTGATCGTTGTCCTGTCGCAGGACATAACCTTTAAAATCATCCTCGCTGCAATCTCCAAAATCTCATGAAACTCAAGCGTTGAAAGGATGCTCCTGTCTATCTCGTGCATGACCTGAATGGTCTCTACCTTATGGGAGAGCTCCATTGCGCTGTCAACGGACTCCCTATAAAGCCTTGCCTCTTCAAGGGCTATGGAGACCTGATAGGATATGCCATGCATGACCTTTCTGTCCCGTTCTGTAATCTCTACCTCTTTTTTATAAATGCCGAAGATTATGCCAAGCGGTTCTTCCCTGCCAAGCAAGGGAATCGCTGTAATGGTCTTTGCATCAGGAAGCCATGAAAATTGACTTTCACCCTCCCCTTTTTCCCCTCCCGTCAAGGGAGGGGAATTATAAGGTGTCCCCTCTCCCCTTTGGGGAGAGGGCAGGGTGAGGGGCTCTCCCTTCTCCAAAGCCTCTTTTACAAACTCTGCCTCCTCACCCAATGGCTCTGTCATAAAAACAGGGATTAAATCATGAGAAAGCCCATATTCTTTGCATGGTGCGAATTTCCTTGTTCCATCATCCCAGAGATACGAAAGGCAGACATCGCATTTCATAATCTCATGTCCGCAGCGCATGACCTGCTGCATGAGCTTATCAATGTCTGTCGTATGCGCTGTTGCCTCGGCAATCATCAGGAGATGGGATGTTATCTCCATCTCCTGTTTAATCCTCTCCTCAGCCTTCCGTGCCTCTGTTATATCCTCCATTACGTGAATAGAATATAAAATTTTTCCATTAGCGCCTCTTACAGGATAGTACCTCACCTTAAAGATTTTGCCAGAAACCTCCTCCTCCTCCTCCTCCCGCAATTCCTGTGCCCTTTTGCACATCTCAAACGGCCCGTCCATCTTTGGGAAGACTTCATAATAAGGTTTACCTATAAGATTTTTGAAAGGCATCCCTGCTGCCCCTGCATATGCCCTGTTTGCCTTCACAAGCCTGAATTCTCTGTCGTGAATGAAAATAGGGTCTAAGATAGCGTCAAATGCCCCCTCCCATTCCTTCTTTGCCAGCAATATACTCGCCATAGACTCATTCAAATCCTCCAGCATATAGAGCATGGCACTGCGGGCATCTTCATGCCCCTTTTCCAGCTCTTTTGCCTTTTCAAGCTCTTGCTTTAGGCGGAAGAGTTCGGTCTCTAATTCAGTTATGCGGTCTTTGATGTCCATAGTAATTCAAGATTCAACACTAATCTTGAATCTTTCCCTTTTCTAAACCTTGAACTTTGAATTTTAAATTTTGAATTTCTTTTTTCAACTCCTCCATCTTCAGCTCCCTTCCGACCATGAGCCTGTTCATACGCTCTAGCTCGTCTGCCCTTTGTTTAAGCATCTCCTCGTGGTGTTTGCGCTCAGCTATGTCTCTAATAATGCCGGTTATCCACCACCGGCCATCAATCTTCTGCGATGAAAGGCTCATCTCCTTTGGAGATATGCTTCCGTCCTTTTTTACACCCAACACCTCAACGGTCTTTCCTATAAACACAGGAACCTCTGTTTCAATAAACCTTTTTAGGCCTTTACGATGCTTTTCTCTGTCCCCTTCTTGCATGAGATTTGTAACAGGCATGCCGAGCGCCTCATCTTTTGTGTATCCAAACATCCGCTCTGCAGTATTATTCCAGACGGTAATCTTGCCTGATCCGTCAATTGCTACAATTGCATCAAGAGAGGTATCAATTATATTTCTATATTCTTCAACGACCCTTTTTAGTTCTGCTTCGCCTTTTCTCAATTCCTCAATAAGGCTCATCCCTTTTAATGCCTCAGCGCTTACAGGCGCAAGGGCAACCCTTGCAAATTCTTCTTTTGTCTCTTTTTTAAGCTCGCTGTCTATTAGTTTTAAGTCCAAGCCGAACCTTGAAGAAAGGATGTATCTAAAGATGTTGTGGCAAAAACACGCAGAGAACTTGCATTTAAAAGAGGTCTTACGGCCGCCGCTATAAAATGTCCAGCAGTTTGATTCAAAGGCAGCGCACCCCCTTTCATAGAATTCGTAAACATCGCCTTCACTTTGAATTTTAACAGCCTTCGCTTCCTCAAAATATCCATACTCAACAAAATAGGCATACACTGCGTTTATCGTGTCAAGGGGCGTATCCTTTATAAACTCAATCCCTTCCTCCTTCAGCCTCTCCACAGCCGCCCTCCCCACCTCCAGATAGATATTCGGCGCATCCATGCCAAAGAGGTTTGTTAGTCCTGCTGAAAGGGCATAGTTCCAGAGGTTGATGAGTTTTTTTAACTTTTCTATGTCGTTCATATATCCTCCGCACGGCTTTATGCCCGCGTAATTTCTATCTCGGCAGCCGGCAGGCTTTATGGCCACAAAAAATCATGCCGCCTCAACCCGGTTCCTTCCCCCCTCCTTTGCCCTGTAGAGGGCAGCGTCTGCCTTTTCTATAAGCCCTTTTTGATCGCTGGCATCTTTAGGAAACGCAGAAACACCGAGGCTTATGGTCAGGTTCCCGCCTGGCTGAGCGTCTTTATATGGAAATGGTTGCAGAGACACACAGCGCCTTATCCTTTCGGCAAGTTCCCTGGCGCCATCCTTGCCAGTCTCAGGGGCGATGATGACGAACTCCTCTCCGCCATACCTTGCCACAATATCCTGGGCCCTTACATTTCTCATTATGCATGATGCAACGCCTTTTAACACATTATCCCCTTGCAGGTGGCCGCGGCTGTCATTATAGTGTTTGAAGTAGTCTATGTCTGCTATTATGAGGGAGAGGGGGTGATTGTAACGGGCGGCCCTCTTTATATCATCTGTAAGCATTTCATAAAAATGCTTGTGATTATATGCGCCTGTCAGTCCGTCAGTGATGGAAAGTTCTTTCAGCCTTATGTTTAACTCATTGAGCTCTTTTGTCCTTTCCTCAACCTTTTCCTCCAGGTCCGCATACGACCCCTTAAGCCTCTCAGCCATCCTGTTAAACTCATCCACCAGGAGATTTATCTCAAGGCCGTCCCTTATAGCTATCCTGTAATTGAGGTCCCCTGTGCCGATGATACGGGCGCCCTCTTTAAATTCAAGGATGGGCCTCAGGATGGAACGGATAAGATAGCTAACGAGGAGGAAGATTGTAACTACAGCAGCTATTCCACCGGTGAAAAGGAGCATATCCACCCTTTTTCTGACAATCCCGGCAGATGCTGCCGCCTCTTTTATCTCATCCCTTTCACGCGTGTAATACCTGTCCATGTAGTTTGTTATGATATCCGAAGCAATTGCATCCATATCATACATCAACCTGGCGCCCCTCTTATCGCCTATCGGATTGGGGATGGCAAATATCTCCTCAGCCTTTTTCTTTAAGACGGCAAACCTTTCCATTGCCCCTGTGTAGAGTTCAGCGTGTTCCCTATGCGCCTCCAGACCTTCCAGCCTCTTAAAGCCGTCTTCAACCTCGCGGGCTAATTTCTGAAACTTCTCTCTTTCCTTTAAATCCCCTGTTATCAGATAATCATTGGCAGGCATTACCACCTTGTCTATGGCAAGTTGAATATCGGAAAATATCCCCAGCTTATATATCTCCTGCTCCAGGCCGAACATCCCATAGAATAGGATATTCCTGTTGTAATAGGCTATAAGTCCCAGGAAGGATAGAAGTATGAGTATGGAGGCAAAGCTTATTGCTATCTTTGTCCTGATCCGGATAGCCATGAACCGTTATGCTCCTTTCGCCCTTTTTAATTCCTCTTCTATCTCTTTTATCCTATCCTTAAGCTCCTTTATCCTGAACTCCCTATTGATGCTGGCCTTCTGAAACCGCTCAAGATAATCCATCTGCTCTTGAATCTTTTCCTCTCTCCGTTTTCGTTCGGTGATATCTCTCGCAAGGGACAAAACCACTTGCCGGCCCTTTAATTCGAATAGATGGGCGTTAATCTCAACAGGTATGCGTCTGCCGTTTTTGGCTATGTGAATCCTTTCAATCATAACCTGTTTATTGACAAACAATTCTTTTATTGCCGCTTCTATATTCCCGGCCATTTCAGGCGCATTAATATCCTGAAGCGACATGTTCAGCAACTCCTCCCTCGTATATCCGAGCCTGTTGCATGCAACACCATTGACCTCAATGAAATTGCCGGGTATCCCGTCCGATGTTAGAGGAAGGACAAATACGGCATCGTTGATCCCTTCGAACAAACGGCGGTACCGCTCCTCGCTCTCCTTTAGCCCCCTTGTCTTCTCTTCAACCATTGCCTGCATATTTGAATAAAGGCCGTCTAACTGAGCAGCCATCTCGTTCATTGCATTTGAAAGCTGCTGAAGCTCATCCCCTGTCTTTATGTCAAGCCTTATCTTAAGGTCACCGGCTGCCATTTTATCAACGCCATTGTGGATGTCTGTTATTGGTCTGGTAAAAATTCTGGCATAGAAAAATGCAAAGGAGAGACCGATGGCAGATAGAATGATTGAACCTGCTATTATAATCATCCATGACCGCACCCATGTCGCTTGTGCCGCCTCTATTGCCTCTCTCTGTTCTTTGCTGTCTATCTTACGCCATTTACCAATCCTGTCTACGGCAGGATAGCTCCATTTGTAGTCCATCTCTTCCATGAGCCTTGCAGCATTCTTGTCGGCAACAGGGTCGGCAATTGCAAATATCTTAAGGGATATTTCCCTGATATTCTGCCATGCGGTTTTTACATATTCCAGTATCTCCCTCTTCTCCTTTACTTTAGAAGCGGCATGCCCGTCCGCTTCCAGCCGCTTAAGCGCCGCTTCCATATTTTTAAGGTAATCTTCCAAATCCGCTGAATTCTTTTTAAACTCGTCAAAATATCCTCTGTCGCCTGTGATGATGTAGTCATTGCCCGGCATGAGTATCCTGTCCATGGCAAGCCTTAAGTTGTCAACAATTTCCTTCTCATCAGATATGGCCTCAACCCTCTTGTTGATATTGTATATGGCCTGCTGGTTATAGTAGGCAATAATGCCGGTAAAAACCAGAAAGAAGAAAAGCATGGACATGAAGGCTATGGCAAGTTTTGTGCGGATTTTGAAGGACATAAGGCAGACAGACCTCCGCTTATTCATCTGAAAGATAGCTAAAGCTTGATTATAGCCCACTTTGGCAAGGTTGCAACTGAATTCTGTATTTTAGGCAAATCTTTGTCCTTGCCTTTTTTAGCAATCTGTAATATCTTTTCCATTATTAAAACCCTTTCCTTTGCGCCAAATTCTGGAGGGATATATGCTTACAAAAAAGACCATTGGTTTTATCGGAGCAGGAAATATGGGCGAGGCGCTTATAAAAGGGCTTTTATCTTCAAAAAAAATAACCCCTGCCCAGATACTTGTTGCTGATAAAATCAAGGAAAGGCTTGCGTATATTGCGGAGCATTATGAGGTGAAGGTATTTACCAAAAGTTTTGAGGTTGCAAAAGGGGCAGACATAATCATACTTGCCGTAAAACCAAATGACATAAAGGCTGCGCTTCAGGAAATCGGCACTGACTTGAATAAAACCAAGCTCCTCATCTCAATAGCAGCAGGTGTAACCATGGATTATATACTCCAGTGTCTTCCGCACAAAACGCCGCTTGTCAGGGTTATGCCAAATACGCCTGCCCTGGTACTGGAAGGGGCAATAGGCATTTGTCCAGGACAGGGTGTTTCAAAAGAAGACAGGGATATTGCAGTGGCTATCTTTGAGGCAGTGGGCAAAGTAGTGGTTATTGAAAATGAAGGGCTTATGGACGCTGTCACAGGATTAAGCGGCAGCGGGCCTGCCTATGTGTTTTTAATCCTTGAGGCATTGTCAGACGCAGGCGTCCGGGTGGGGCTTCCGCGAAAAACCGCAAACCTGCTTGCTATTCAAACAGTTCTCGGCTCTGCAAGGCTTGCAATGGAAAGCGGCAAGCATTTCGGCGAACTAAAAGACATGGTAACATCGCCGGGCGGCACAACCATTGCCGGCCTTGAAAAACTGGAAGAAGGCAGCGTCAGGTCAACGATAATAAAGGCAGTTGAGGCTGCAACAAAAAGGGCAAAGGAATTGTCAGGAAGCTGAGGGAAGGAAGTTAATTGGCGAATGAGAGATTGGTTGATTAGAAAAGGCAATTCTCTAATCTCTAATGAACCAATTCGCTTAGAGAGGAGGTAGCATTGTTCGTATTTGCCAATCTCATAAATGCCTTAGCCACAATCATATATTATCTATTAAATATTTATATGTGGATAATCATCATAAGGGCGCTCATATCCTGGGTAAATCCAGACCCTTATAATCCAATCGTTAGATTTCTCTATCAGGTAACGGAACCTGTTCTATACCCTATCAGGCGAAGGCTGCCGTTTATGGGCGGCATAGACCTCTCGCCCATTATTGTCTTGCTCGTTATAGTTTTTTTGCAGGTATTTTTGGTAAAGACATTAAATGAACTGGCGATGCGATTAAGAATGGGAGGCGGCTTATGAAGATTACACCTATAGAAATAAAAGAACACAAATTCAAAAAAAGTTTCTTAGGATACGACAAGAATGAGGTTAATGCTTTATTAGGGGTGATTGCTGAAACAATTGAAGAGGCTACAAAGCAGAATAATAAGTTTGAAGAGAGCATAAAGGATATGACTGCCAACCTTGCGGAACATGAGGAAAGGGAAAAGCTCATCAGGGAAACTATCACTACAGCGCAAAAGATGGTGGAGGATTTAAAAAACAATGCAAAAAAAGAGGCAGAGCTTATCATCTCAGAGGCGAGAATCCAGGCAGATGACCTTATAAAGAAGGCGCATGAACGGGCGGTAAAACTGCAGGATGAGATATACCAATTAAAGAGACAGCGGCTGGAGATGCAAACATCTATCAAAACAATCCTTGAACATCATGCCAATCTCCTGAATATGGCGGGGCAAGAGGCAGTGCAAGGTGACACCCAGGACGACAGGCTCAAATTCATCAAAAAGTAGACCCCCGCATCTTTTCAGGTGTGGCATTGGCCGCTTCTCGTTTCACGAGTTTTTTATAGCCATTCATCTACGGCTACGGCCTAACGGCGTAACGCTCTGGGTGCGGGGATAGAACATTGGCAAAGCTGCCCTCTGAAAAAACCAATGGCTTGCCGAAGGCAAGCCGCAGATTTACCAAGGATAGATTGCCCTTCTCAACAGAAGACAAAAAAGGCATATATTTAAAGCTCTACATCCAACCCCGCGCATCCAAGAATGAGATTGCAGGCATTTATGATGGAACTGCCTTGAAGATAAGACTTACATCGCCGCCAATAGACGGCGCAGCAAATTCAGCATGCATAGAATTTCTTTCAAATCTCCTTGGAGTTAAGAAAAATCAGATAGAGATTGCCAGAGGCCAAAAATCAAGGATTAAGCATATTAGGATAACAGGCAGGTCGTTGGGAGATATTGAAAATACCTTTCTTCAATATTTATCTTCTGAGAAAGCTACAGGGTAAGAGCAACAGCATAATCAATATGCCCTGCTTACGGCGAGCTATGGCGGTTAGTTTTTTCAAAGATTAAATTTCCTCAAGGGGTTACTTGTTATTTGCAATAGAAAATTCCCTGTCCTCCAACACCCCGGTAGGACCGTATATGGGGCTGTGCCGTCCTTAATATCTCGATAATAAGATGGCCCATCCATATTCCTTTCGCCAGCGTAACAAAAAGTGGAGCCAATTAATATAAAGATAATTAAGGTAGTTGCTGCTAATAGTGTCTTTATCCTATTCTCCTTCGTCATGAATCTATTCTTTATAATATTCACTCTTC
>JACPZB010000041.1 GCA_016195725.1 Deltaproteobacteria bacterium
AAGGGCGAGCTTAACGAGGCAGGTATGCCGAGGCTGGCTTCGTCAAAAAATATGGAACAGACAATTCCTCAGATGAATCTTTTCGGCGAAAAGGATTTGGTAAAAGAGGAGCTGCGCAAGATAGATGTAAACAGCCTCACGCCTGTAGAGGCATTGGTGAAGCTGAATCAGTTGAAGGAGATGGCAGAAGAATGAAAGCAGTCATAAGTCAGAAGTCAAAAGCCGCCGAGAGATTATTTAGAATGTTTTTGTTCTGCCTGCTGCCTACTGTCTACTGCCTACTGTCTACTGTTTCCGAGAGCCATGCCGCAAAGACCGGCCATGCCAAGACTGCGCCAAACAAGGCGGCGGTCAAGGTAACAAATATAAAATACTGGTCTAACCCAAACTACACAAGGGTGGTTGTCAGTTTAAGCGGAGACGCCGCCTTTAACCATCGCCTACTGAAGGAAGATCCGAATCTAAAAAAACCCCGGCGTCTTTATGTGGATATAAGCAAGGCGAGTTTAAGCCCTTCATTAAAGCAGCCCATTCCTATTAATGACGGGCTTTTAAAGATGGCCAGGGCAGGCCAATACAATAAAAACATTGTCCGGGTTGTCCTGGATATAGAATCCATTGAAGACTACAAGGTCTTTCCATTGGCAGAGCCGTTCAGAATAGTAGTGGATGTTATGGGTAAAAAAGAGGGAGCAAGGGACATGGGTCGGGGGTCAGAAGAGGCAAAACAACCGTCAAGGCCGACACTTGCCCGACAATTGGGGTTAAAGGTAAAAAGAATAGTCATTGATGCCGGCCATGGTGGAAAGGATTCTGGAGCTGTGGGCAAGAACGGATTAAAGGAAAAGGATGTTGTGCTGAAGATAGCAAAAGGTTTAAAAGAGACCTTTGCAAAGGAGACAGGCGCGGAGATTATTATGACAAGGGATGATGACATATTCATAGAATTGGAGGAAAGGACTGCTGTTGCGAATACAAAGGAGGCGGATATCTTTATATCCGTCCATGCCAATGCAAGTCTTAATAGAAAGGCCAGCGGCGTTGAGACATACTTCCTCAATCTTACAAATGATGAAACAGCCATAAGGGTTGCTGCAAGGGAGAATGCAGTTTCCACCAAGAAGATGAGCGACCTGCAATATATCCTGAATGACCTTATGAAGACAGCCAAGACCAATGAATCCAGCAGGCTTGCTACGGTTGTCCAGGAATCTCTGGTTTTAAATCTTAAGTCAAAACATAATGATGTGAAAGGGAATGGTGTGAAGGGCGCGCCATTTTATGTGCTTGTGGGCACGCATATGCCAAGCATATTGGTCGAGGTATCCTTCATAAGCAATTCAAAGGAAGAGGCAAGGCTTTCTGACAGCGCATATATTAAAGAGATTGTTGCCGGCATAACCAACGGCGTAAAAAAATATGTGAAGGAGATGGAGGTTTCGGTTGAGTAGGGGGGAGACATTGCCTGCCTGTGCTACGGCAGACAGGTTTTATCAGCAGGAGTATGCTTTGAGTCTAAATTTGTGATAGATGGGATAGAGGATAATGGTCACTGTCCCTAATTTTTTGAAAAAGAAAATAATGATATTGAAAAAAATTTGGGGTCAGCCCCCATTTAAAAAACATTCAGCCCTTTTGGGCTGTATTTTATGATTGCAATATTTGGGCTAAATAATGTATCCTTACAGTAAGGAGGTAAGGAAATATGCTTGCAAAGAAGACATCTAAAAACCAGCTAACCCTGCCGAAGGAGGTCGTCAAGTCGTTTCCTGATGCCGAATACTTTGATGTTTCGGTAAAGGAAAGAAAGATAATTCTTATGCCGGTCAGGATAACCCCTGCTGATGCGGCGCTTGAAGGCATAAGGGACAAACTGAAAAAACTTGGCGTTACCGAAGGTGTTGTTGACGAGGCAGTCAAATGGGCAAGAAAGAAAAAGCGGTAGCCAAGATAGTCCTTGATACCAATGTTCTTATATCGTCTCTGTTGTTTAAAGGCGAACTTGCAAGAGTCGTAGACCTTTGGAAAAAGGGGAAGATTATCCCTGTTCTCTCCAGAGATACCTTTGACGAGTTTAAGACCGTTCTCGAATATCCGAAATTTTCTCTGACAGCGCAGGAGATGAAGGTGATTATTGAGGAAGAAGTTCTGCCTTTCTTTGAAGTAATTGAAGTTGCGGATAAGATCAAAAGAGTATGCAGGGACGCCGATGATGATAAATTCATTACCTGCGCCGTATCTGCATCAGCAGATTTTATTGTCATAGGAGACAAGGGTTTGGATATAGGCAGATACAAGTCTGTCAAGATTTTAAGCGCCTCCGGTTTTTTAAGGATGTTTAAAAGTGAGTAAGATAGATATGAAAAAACGGGACAGATATATTTATGACGCATCAAAAACTTATAGAAAAGAAACAGGCTGAGACGGCTCTTCAACCAATAGACTTATCCGGCAACGATGTCTTGGCGAAAGTAAAAGAGTATCTCAAAAAGGGCGTTGAGGCGTTATGGGAAAGGCACAGGCAGGGCGCGTCAGGTTTTGAGATTGTGCAGGGTTATACCGCGCTCATTGACGAATTTATCAAGGCGCTTTTCCAAAAAATGGAGTCAGAGGTCAGGAGTCAGGAATCGGGAGTAAAAAGTCAGGAGACTGCGGTTGTTGCCCTCGGCGGATACGGAAGGGGCGAGTTGAATATCAAATCAGACATTGACTTGATGCTCCTCTATTCCAACAAGCTTACCCCTTATATAGAAAAACTCACGCAGCGGATGTTGTATATCCTGTGGGATACCGGACTGGATGTGGGGTTTTCCACCCGTTCGGTCAAGGAGTGCATCGCCCTTGCAAAGGATGATCTCAAAACCAAGACCGCTATATTAGACGCCAGATTTATAGCCGGAGAGAAGACGGTATTTGATGAGTTCAAAGAGAGGGCTCAAAAAGAGGTTTTCAGGGAAAAGGAGATAGAGAAATTTATCAAAGAAAAAACGGAAGAAAGCAAAACGCGGCAGACGAAATACGGCGGCTCGGTCTATATCCTTGAGCCGAATGTCAAGGAGGGGGAGGGGGGCTTGAGGGATATTCATACCGCCCTTTGGATAGCAAAGGCAAGGCGCGGCATTGACGGTATAGAAGATACGCTTGCAGATAAAGGACTTTTGCGCCGCGACGCTGCAGAAAGACTGAAGGCATCCATAGATTTTTTGTGGAGGGTCAGAAATGAACTCCATTTTGAAAGCAAAAAAAAGACAGACCAGTTGACCTTTGACCATCAGGAAAAGATGGCAAAGCTCTTTGGTTTTGAGAACACAAGAGAATCCCTTGCTGTTGAAAAGTTCATGCATCAATATTACCGCCATGCGTCAAACCTGAGTTATTTCTCTGCTCTTATAATGAACAGGTGCATCCATGGTCCGGTTTCATCTCCGCCGCTGCATTGTAAAGAGGAGAAGGGCATTGACGACAACTTCAAGATGTGCGATGGTGCGCTTACGCTGTCCAACCATAAAGCGTTTGAAGAGTCTCCAGAGAGCATCATGACTGCCTTTGAGCATTGCGCAAAGTTTAATGTTGAGATGGATAATTTTACAAAAGATAAAATTATTAAAAACCGTTTCAGGATTGATGGCAGTTTTATAAATTCAAAAAAGGTTGGAGAGTCTTTTTTCTCTATCCTTAAAAATGATAGATCTTTTGAGGTCCTGCAGGATATGCGCAGATTAAGGGTTTTGGAAAGATACATGCCTGAGTTTGAAGACATCACATGCAGGGTTCAGCACGATATGTATCATGTCTATACTGTAGATGCCCACTCTTTATTTGCTGTGCGGGAACTGGGAAGGCTTCGCAGCGCAGAATACAAAAAGGAATTTTTTCTGCTTGCCGAAATTATGGAAGAGGTGAAACGGCCGGCGCTTCTTGTCTTAAGCGTATTGCTGCATGATATTGGAAAATCCTTTGGCAAGGGCCATGCGGAAAAGGGCGCAGAGATTGTTCCAAAGATATGCGGCAGGTTGGGGCTTCCCGAAGAAGATATTGCCGCAGTAAAATTTCTTGTAAAAAATCACCTTATCCTCGCTGATACCGCACAATATAGAGACCTGCATGATGAAAGGCTTGTCATAGAATTTGCAAAGAAGGTTGGAGATACTGAAAGGCTGAATCTCCTGTATCTCCTCACCTTTGCTGATGTGCGGGCTGTTGGGCCTGAGGTTTGGAGTCATTGGAAGGGCGCCCTCTTCCATGAGCTATACTTTAAAGCGCTTACTGTGCTGGAGAGAGGGACATTTGAGATAGAAGAGGCGAAAGACAAACTTCCAAAGATTATGAAAGATGTGGCAAAGGCATTGGAAGGGGAAGTTTCTGGCGATGCTGTGGAAGATTATTTTCAACTGCTTCCCCAGCGGTATTTTCTGTCAAATTCTGCAGAGACGATTGCAGAGCATTTGAAGATTGTTTATCATCTGCAGAGTCAGCCTTATATCATGCGCGTTAAGCAAAATATGGAAAGGCAGTATACTGAGGTCATTGTTTGCACCCTTGATGCGCACGGTCTATTTTCAAAGATAACAGGGGTTATGGCTGCAAATAATATTAATATCCTCGGCGCTCAGATAAATACGCTGAAGAACGGCATTGTGCTGGATATCTTGCAGGTGAACAGTCCGATGGGAGATATTATTACAGATGAGCAAAAATGGGTGAATGCGGAGAACGATTTGGCAGATGTATTGGCAGGAAAAATCTCTGTGGAAAGACTCATATCTCGACGGAAACCTTCTGTCCTCGACAAAAAGGCAAAGCCAAAGGTGCATACGCGGGTGGATGTGGATAATGAGGTGTCTGATGTCTTTACTGTTATTGATATTCACACACAGGATAGAATAGGACTTCTCTACACTATAACAAGCGCCCTCTCAAAACTTGGCCTCTATATACACATCGCAAAGATAACTACAAAAGGAGACGCAGCAGCGGATATATTCTATATAAAAGACATTTTCGGCCAGAAGATATATTATAAGGAAAGACTCAGGGAGATACGAACGGCGATATTCGAGGCGCTGGGGGAAGAAGCCCCGCTCATTGACGAATAGTATGCCGATTCCCGAACCTGTCAAAGCCTGCCCTGAACCCCGGTCCGACGCCACGCCAGGCTTGATTTAGGGAACAGGTTTATCGGCGATTTTAAAATGTCCATCAATGGGCAAACTACAGTTTAAATCAGGGGATAATGTTTGCCAAATTTCATCTTTTGCATCCACAATCACCAGCCCGTTGGCAATTTTGGGCATGTCATTGAAGATAGTTATGAAAATGCCTATCTTCCCTTTCTTAAGGCTGTTTCCAAATATCCGTCTATAAAACTCTCTTTCCATATTACTGGTTATCTTCTGGACTGGTTTATAGAAAATCACGGAGAATATATTGAGATGCTCCACGAAATGGTAAAAAGAGGACAGGTTGAGATGATGAGCGGAGGTTATTACGAGCCTATTCTTGCTGTTATACCGCCTCAAGACAGGGTTGGCCAGATAAGGATGATGTCGGGTAAATTGGAAGCGGTGTTCGGCAAGAGGCCACGGGGCATGTGGCTTGCGGAGCGGATATGGGAGCCTCAGCTGCCGCATTATTTAAAAGAGGCAGACATGGAGTATGTGGTGGTGGATGACTATCACTTTATAAAGGCCGGGCTCAGGAAAGAGCAATTAGCAGGCTACTACATAACAGAAGATATAGGCAACGCCTTGAAGGTATTTCCCGGAAGCGAAAGGCTCAGGTATATTATGCCTTTTGAGGCGGTTGATAAATTTATGGAGAACATCAAGTGGGTTGACACCCTTGGCCGGAATCCTGCGGCAATCTTTGCCGATGACGGCGAAAAGTTCGGCACATGGCCCGGCACACACCAATGGGTTTATAAAGAGGGATGGTTGGAAAAATTTCTTGAGACCATCGTAGAGAATACGGAACTGATGAAGCCTGTAACCTTTTCCGAATATATGGATAACAACGAACCGCTCGGCAGGGTCTATCTCCCCGCCACATCGTATATGGAGATGGGAGAATGGGCATTGCCTGCCGAGGCGTCGGAAGCCTATACGAATTTGGTGAACGAGGTGAAGACATGGCATGACGGAGACAGGATAAGGAGATTTTTGCAGGGCGGCTTCTGGAGAAATTTCTTTGCCAAATATCCTGAGGCGAATTGGATGCACAAGAGAATGCTTATGGTGAGTGAAGAA
>JACPZB010000042.1 GCA_016195725.1 Deltaproteobacteria bacterium
AAGTAGACAGCAACCAGTAGAGAGGGAGAAAAGAAAAAGGTAAATAGTATATAGTAGACAGTAGAAAGGGAGAAACATAGTCCAAGTCTTTCCTGTCTACTATCTACTCTCTACTGTCTACTTTCAAAAAGTCTACCATCTACTACCTACTGTCTACTTTTTTCAAAAGGGGGTCTATGAAAAAGATCGGCTCATTTACCTTTGTTTTGCATTCACATCTTCCTTATGTTTTGTCTCACGGCAGATGGCCTCATGGAACAGACTGGCTCAATGAGGCTGCTGCAGAAACATACATACCTATCTTGAATGTTTTTAATCGTCTCATCTCCGAAGGGATTAGCCCCAAGGTAACTATAGGACTCACACCTGTTTTAACAGAGATGCTTGCAAGCCAGTCCTTTAAAATAGAGTTTAAGGCGTATCTTGGTCAAAAATTGGAGGCGGCAGGCAAGGATATAACCGAGTTTGAAATCCTTGGCCAGCTTGATTTTGTAAAGGTTGCCAAAATGTGGAGGGATTTCTACCGAAACATATACAAGGATTTCGTAGAAAGGTACGAGCAGAACCTTGTAAAGGCCTTTGCTGATCTCCAGAATCAGGGGCATATAGAGATAATCACCTGCGGTGCAACGCATGGATATTTTCCGCTCCTCTCACAGGATATAAGCATACAGGCTCAAGTGAAGCAGGCAGTGGCCTCGTATAAAAGACATTTTGGAAAAGCGCCGCGGGGAATATGGCTTCCGGAATGCGCTTACAGGCCGGCATATAAATGGTCGCCGCCTGTTGATACAGGCAATAAGACGGAGCCGTATAACAGAAAAGGGGTTGAAGAATTTTTAAGCGAAAATCACATCGAGTATTTTTTTATTGATGCGCATCTTTTAAAGGGCGGAAAGGCGATAGGAGTCTATCTTGACAGATTTGAGGCCCTTCAAAATCTCTGGGCAAGATTTTCCGCGCAGTATAAGCCGCTGCCAGAAAGCGCGGAGAAAACACCGTATAAGACATACTGGGTTGGTTCTCCATCAGAGGGAAAGATGCCTGTGGCCGTTTTTACCAGAGACCCGAAGACAGGGCTTCAGGTGTGGAGCGGCGAGTGGGGTTATCCGGGGGACGGCAATTACCTTGATTTTCATAAAAAGAGATTCCCGGGCGGGATGAAATACTGGAAGGTTACCAGTTCCAAGGCTGACCTCGCTGATAAAGAGAAATATATGCCTGAGGCTGCGTATGCAAGAGTCTCTGAACAGGCAAATCATTTTAAAGAGCTTATCAAGGCAAATCTATCCGAGCATCTGAAAACCTGTAAAGAACCCGGCATCGTAGTATCTCCCTATGACGCAGAACTCTTCGGCCACTGGTGGTTTGAAGGGCCTGAGTGGCTTTATAATGTGATAAAGAATGTCCATCTTGACGGAAGTGTGGACATGGTAACTGCTGGAGAATACCATGACAAACAAAGACCCACAGAAGTCATCTCTTTGCCCGAAGGCTCATGGGGAGAAGGAGGTTATCACTGGATATGGTTGAATGATATGAACCAGTGGACATGGAAGCATATATATGAGGCTGAAAAAGAGATGATAAAGCTTGCCAGACAATATGGCGATAAAAAAGAGGATGCCCTTCTGCAGGATATTCTTAAACAGGCTGCCAGGGAACTTCTCATACTTCAGGCATCTGACTGGCAATTTCTGATAAGCACCTTTTCCGCAAAGGATTATGCAGAGGCTCGGATTGTAAGGCACTATGAGGATTTTAAAAGGCTCGTTGAGATTGCAAGGATGAAAGGGGAAGGCAAGGAAATTTCTCAAAATGATAGAAACTTTCTTGATATGTGTCAGAAACGCGATGAACTTTTCTCAGATATTGATATTGCGTGGTTTGCCCGGTTAGAGGGCTCTCATTAAAGGAAGCAAAACTTTAATCAGGCGATAACAGCATTGCGATGCCCTTCTAACGGGGGTTAAGAAAAATGGATTTTAAATAATAAGTGTTAAAGAGTCAGAGTATCGGCAGGTCGGGTTTCCAGCCTGACATCAATATGCGGGGTATCCCGCCCACCTACTATCTTTACGGAGTTAAACCTTGTTGAATATAGAAACGAAAGCCTTTAAACAGATTACCATAGAGGACAATGCCATTGCAGTAGCCCTCTTTGGCGAGACAGGCGAGAATCTAAAGCGTCTGGAAAAGAAGCTTGGGGTAAAGCTTGATACAAGAGGAAATGTGGTATCAATCCGCGGGGAAGACGAAAAGATTCGGATAGCAGAGAAGGTGCTTCTTGAATTATGCGAACTCATGAAAAAAGGGTATGCCATTCATCCAATAGATATAGACTATGCAATAAGGGCGATTGAAATAGATAAGGATACCCATCTTTCAGAAATGTTCATGGATACCATATATATCTCTTTTAAGAAGAAGATTATCTCACCCAAAAGCCCGGCACAAAAGAGATATATTGATACTATAAGAAAATACGATATTGTTTTCGGCATAGGGCCGGCAGGTACTGGCAAAACATATCTGGCAATGGCAATGGCAGTCGCAGCGCTTGCCAAACATGAGGTAGACAGGATAATACTTACCCGTCCTGCTGTGGAGGCTGGGGAAAAACTCGGATTTTTGCCTGGCGATTTAGCCGCAAAGGTTGACCCGTATCTGAGACCGCTCTATGATGCCCTCCATGATATGATTGATTTTGAAAGGGCGGAGAAGCTTATAGAAAGAGGGACCATAGAGGTTGCACCGCTGGCGTTCATGAGAGGCAGGACATTAAATGATTCATTTGTAATCATGGATGAGGCACAGAATACCACAAGCGAACAGATGAAGATGTTCCTTACGAGGATTGGACTGGGTTCAAGGGCGGTGGTAACAGGAGACATTACCCAGATAGACCTTCCCCTTGCAAAACCGTCTGGCCTGGTCGAGGCCCAGAAAATACTGCAAGGCGTTGAAGGAATAGGATTCGCCTATTTTACAGAAAAGGATGTAGTAAGACATCCGCTGGTTCAGGATATCATAAAGGCATATGAGGGAAGGGGAAGGAAAAGGGAAGAAAATGAGATGGAAGGCGGAGTATGAACTTGAAGGATAAGCCCGGCTATACATTGAAAGGCAGTATGCCTGCCGTCGCAATAAAATCCCCTGTTTTTCAGAAACTGGCTGTTGCTGTATTGGTCAGCGGCATTTTAGCCCTTTTATTTTCTCCAAACATCTCCCTTTTAAATTATTCTTACAAGGCCGGCGATATTGCTGTTATAGATGTTATGGCTGGCCAGGATATTTTAACGCAGGATGTGGATATTAAAAGAGGCGAGATTGTAGTAAGGGCCGGAGACAGAGTTGCGGAAAGCACGATTAAAAAACTAAAAGCAGTCCAGCAAGCTTCTTATGGCAAAGGATTCTTTATTTCTGTTATTGGTATTTTTTTCTTTAGCCTTATCCTCTTTTATACCGCATATACATTTTCTGCATGGAATATTAGAAAATTTGCATCATCATCCAAGGATATGCTTCTCATGGGTGTTGTCCTGACAGCAGTTCTGATATTGGTCAGGATATCTTTATTTGTTGCCAAATCTATTGAAACAGCATTTCCTATTATTCCATTTTATGTATACCTCTATCTTTTGCCCGTAGCTGCCGGACCGATGCTCGTAAGGCTTTTTCTGAATTCAGAAACCGCTCTGGTCTTCGCAGCAGTGGTAAGCTTGATCGCAGGTATGTTTTTAGAAGGCGGCCTTAGCCTTTCAGCATATTTTTTTATTGGCGGAATTATGGCAGCCAAGGGAGTCCGCCACGCCACGCAAAGGGCTACGATAACAAAGGCAGGCCTTGTATTGGGCGCTGTGAATGCGCTTACTCTTATGAGCATTATCATCCTCACGGGCAACTGGTCCCTGAAAGACGATGCAGTCAGCATTATATTTGGATTCATTGGCGGCCAGATAACAGCGGTGATAGTTACCGGTGTTGCGCCTGTGTTTGAAATTATTTTTGGATATACTACAAACATAAGACATCTTGAACTGGCAAGGATGGATCACCCGTTGTTAAAAGAGCTTGCGCTTCATGCCCCTGGCACATATCATCACTCAATTATTATTGGAAGCATGGTAGAGGCAGCGGCAGAGGCAATCAATGCAAATCCCCTTTTGGCAAAGGTCAGCGCATACTATCACGATATTGGAAAGGTAAAAAACCCATTATATTTTATTGAGAACATGAGAGGTGAAAACAGACACGACAGCCTCGCCCCGGATAAAAGCGCCGAGATACTGATATCGCATGTAATGGACGGTGTGGAGCTTGCAAATAAACATAGGCTTGGGGAAGAGATTACCGAGATAATGCAGCAGCATCACGGCACATCTTTGATAAGCTATTTTTATCATAAGGCAAAGGGTTTGGAGGGTATAAAACTACATGAGGCAAATGAGATGGATTTCAGATATTCCGGTCCTAAGCCAAGAAGCAAAGAAGCCGGTCTGGTTATGCTGGCGGACGCAGTGGAGGCTGCCTCAAAGACCATTCCTGACCCGACCTTGGATATGATTCATGGTATGGTGAGAAAGATAATAAACAAGATATTTACCGATGGTCAACTGGATGAATGCGAATTAACCGTGAAGGACATTAATGCCATTGCCATAAGTTTTAACAGGGCGCTTGTCGGCATATTCCATCAAAGGATAGAATATCCTGAAGCAGCAGATAATGTGCATAGCAAGGAGGGATTTATTGAAGGTCTTGATACAAAATCAGCAGAAGATAAACCCCGTTAGGATTCCCCGTGTTTTAGTGCGGGAATGCTACAAAAGTAAAAATTCCAACATGCTAAAAGTGAATCTCAGGTTTATAAAGAACATGACAGAGGAGATATTAAAAGATTTGGGGCATGCTGATGCGGAGTTGAGCCTGCTTTTGACGCATAATAATGCTATTAAGGATTTGAATAGAAAGTATTTAAAAAAGAATAGACCCACCGATGTGCTCGCATTTCCCATGTATGGAAAAGATGGGAAGCTGGGAGTAGGAGGTAGGGGGTGGAAAAAGATTTCCCCACATCCCACATCCCACATCCCACATCCTATTATTTTAGGCGATATTGCCATATCAGTAGAAACAGCGAAACTACAGGCCGAAAAAAACAGCATAACCCTGCACGAAGAAATATCAAGACTGCTCATTCATGGAATACTCCATCTCCTTGGTTTCGACCATGAAAAAGGAAGGAGAGAGGCTATTCAGATGAGAAGGGAGGAAGAGAGGCTTATTGAAAGAATCAGAAAAAAAGCATGGGTCAGAACTCAGGGGGCGGGGGTCAGAAGATAAAGAAGATAAGGAACTGGACCTTATCAGGCCTGAGAATGTGTTTGAGAGCCTCAACTGTGCAATAGAAGGTGTTATCTATGCGGTAAAGCATCAGAGGCATATAAGATATTTCTTCGCTATAGCTGCGGCAGCGCTTCTTTTGAGCCTTACATTAAATCTTCCTGCAATAGAATTTGTGCTTTTCTCCATTGCTATTGTAATACTGTTATTTGCGGAGTTGGTGAATACAGCCATTGAAACGACGATAGACATTGTATGCGGCAAGAGGTATCATGCCCTTGCAAGAGTTGCAAAGGATGTTTCTGCAGGTGCGGTTTTAATATCATCTATCGGCGTATTCATTATGAGCTATGTGATATTTTCAAAGTATCTCATTGACCCCATCTCAGGAGGTTTGCGGACTGGCAAGGCATTTGCCGGGCATGTTGCTGTAGTGGCACTGCTGATTGTTCTGATAGCCGTTGTTGCATCAAAGGCGTATTTTGGGAAAGGCAGCCCCCTTCACGGCGGTATGCCGAGCGGACATTCTGCAGTTGCATTTTCGCTATGGGCATCGGTTGTCCTTTTAACCCTTAATCCTATCGTTACACTCCTTACCTTTATCATGGCGCTCATGGTAAGCCACAGCCGTCTCATAGGGGGTGTTCATACAAAATTTGAGGTCTTCCTCGGCGCCCTTCTGGGGATAGGCATCACTTCTCTTATCTTCTATATCTTTTCTGTAATATCAAAATGAAGTAATACAAATATGTCTGCCGCAAAAAAAGCAGCCCGAGGCTTCACCCTTCTGTTGCTCAATACGAAATTTACACTGCCACTACTGTCATCTTGATAGTCTGTTGGGGTCTATCTCGCTGGCCTCCAATGGATTTGTTTACGACGATGAGTTTGAGGTTCTTAAGGAATTGGATTAAGGATATGCAGTTTTGATTACCTCTTTTTGTGTCCTAACCCAGACTCTACACCTCTATTGTTATCAACAGCAATATCTTTTAGGTGTTGAGCAGGGATTTCTAAAAGATGCTGCCCTGCGGTTAAAGACACCTCCCTGTTGCCTCTTCTAAATGACTCTATCAGAATAGTCTCTGGAGCCAAGCACACCTCTCCAATAGGACATGGGCCAGGTAAGGTGAATCCATCTTTTCCGCTCAATGACTTGCATTTGCCGTGCAGGTATGTAATCCTTTGAACGATGCGTTCTTTCCATCTCTCCCTTAATCAGGAAGAGGAGATGTCCTCGTGACTCTGCATAGAAAATGTTAAAGAATATTGTATTGACTATACTTTCGGCAACAATGCTTGTTGCTGCGTTTCCACCTATTGATATGGAGTTTCTCTCCTGGTTCGGGATGGCGCCATTCTTTCTTGCATTGAATGGCAAACATACAGCGGTCGGTAAGAACATTGGAACTGCTGCGTTTAAGCTTAACACAAGGGGATTTTTCCTCGGTCTTTTATGGGGTATCGTATTTTTTCTCGGCACAGTCTACTGGGTTGTAAACTCAATGGTTAATTATGGCGGGATTTCTCTCTTTATAAGCGTCCTCATACTTATCCTCCTTGTCGCATATTTAAGCATCTTCCCTGCGGTCTTTGGGCTTATTGTCTTGTCTATGCGGACGAGCCTGTTGGCAAAGATATTGACTATTTCCTCAGTATGGACAGCCCTGGAGTATCTAAGGGCGAATATGATTTTAGGAGGATTCCCATGGGTTCTTCTGGGCTATTCCCAGTCTTCCTTTCTTCCCCTCATTCAGATAACAGATATAACAGGTGTATATGGTGTATCCTTCCTCATAGTTGCGGTTAATCTCCTGAGCTCTTCTACGCTCTTATACTGGTCTGGAAGGGAGGAAACCATGCCCCTCACAGAAGGGCTTGTGGTTTTCATTGTGCTTGCAGGGGTGCTGTTCTACGGTTTTGCACGGGTTTCCCATGTGGATAGGGTTTCTGCCCGCTGGAATGCCTTAAAGATAGGCATTGCCCAGGGCAACATTGAGCAAGGAGAGAAATGGGATGCCTCATTTCAAAAAGAGACTGTTGAAATTTATAAAAACTTAAGTCTGGCGCTGGCAAAACAGGGGGCGAGGTTAATCATCTGGCCCGAGTCAGCGGTTCCCTTTTATCTTCAATCAGAGAAAGAATTGGGGCATGAGATATATAATGTTCCCAAAGAAAGCAGCGCCTATCTCTTTACAGGCGCTGATTCGTACGGACTCGACCCTGGCGGTGAAGTGAAATATTATAACAGCGCCTTTCTTCTGTCGCCAGGGGGTGAAATTGTTGGGAAATATGATAAAATCCATCTTGTTCCGTTTGGCGAATATGTGCCGCTCAAAAAATATCTGCCATTTATCCACAAACTTGTTGCCGGTGTGGGAGACTTTAGCTCCGGGAAATGGCTTAAACCGCTTGCATTTGATGGCAATAGTTTTGGGGTGTTGATATGCTTTGAGTCAATATTCCCGGAGCTTGCAAGAGGTTTTATCAAAGAAGGCGCAGGTTTTCTTGTAAACATAACCAATGATGCATGGTTTGGCAGGGCATCAGCGCCGTATCAACACTTTTCCCAGGCGATATTTCGGGCTGTAGAAAATAAGGCATATTTAGTAAGGGCGGCAAATACAGGCATAAGCGGGGTGATTGATCCTGTCGGTAGGGTTAAACTCAAAAGCGGGATTTTTATGAGAGAGACTCTAACAGTAGATGTTAAGATAAAGGATGCTCAATTATTTACATTTTATTCAAGATATGGTGATATATTTGCAATTGGGTGCATTGCTTTATTTATTGGTTGTTGGTTGTTAGTTGTTAGAAGAAAAAAATGATTAAAGGAGAGGATTAAGACATGTTTGAAGAAGTTCAGGAAAGATTGAAAGGGTTTCAGAATAGAATAACAGAACTCAGAGGTTATCTTTGACATAGATTCAAAGGTTAAAAAACTATCTGACATAGAAAAGGCTGCTTCAAACTCAGCCCTCTGGGAAAATACTGATGAGGCCCAGAAGCTTCTCAAATCTCAGGCAGCCTTGAAGGCAGAGATTGCCTTAGTTGGCAATATTGAAAAAGCTGCAGAAGATGCAGCCGTCCTTTTGGAGCTTGCCGTTTCAGAAAACAGCCCCGAAACTGCCGGAGAGGCAGAAGAAAAATTAGTAGAAATAGAAAAATGGATACATCGGCTTGATATTCAGAGGATGCTTGGCGGTGAGCACGATAGGCTCAGCGCTATTGTATCCATCCATCCAGGGACAGGAGGCACAGAGGCGCAGGATTGGGCAGAGATGCTTCTGAGGATGTATACGAGATGGGCAGAAAAAAAAGACTACAAAGTGGAAGTTGTTGACTATCAACAAGGGGAAGAGGCAGGCATAAAGAGCGCCACCTTTACGGTAGAGGGCGACTATGCCTACGGCTATCTAAAGGCAGAAGTGGGAGTGCACCGTCTTGTGAGGATATCGCCGTTTGATGCAAACCAGAGAAGGCATACATCTTTTGCTTCGGTATTTGTCTATCCAGAGATTGAGGATGATATTGAGATAGATATAAAAGATGCCGATTTGAAGATTGATACATTCAGGGCAGGAGGCGCAGGGGGACAGAATGTAAACAAGGTAGAGACTGCTGTGAGGATAACGCATGTTCCAACAGGCATCATTGTTCAGTGTCAGGCGCAGAGGAGCCAGCATAAAAACAGGGAATTTGCCGTGAAAATCCTCAGGTCCAGACTCTATGAATTAAAACTCAAGGAACAAGAAGAGAAGATACAGGAGTTTCACAAGGGGAAAAAGGAGATTACTTGGGGCAGCCAGATCCGCTCTTATGTGTTGCAGCCCTACCGGTTGATAAAAGACCACAGGACAGGTTTTGAAACAGGCAATGTTGAACCGGTGCTTGATGGGAAGCTGGATGAGTTTATGGAGGCATTTCTTTTATCTAAATAAAACATTAAAGATAAAAATCAAAAAGTAAAAATAGAAGTGAGTGCGCCAAGCATAATATTTTTGAATTTTGGTTTATCATTTTGTATTTTAAGTTTCTTATTTTTGATTTAAATTTAAACACAACAAGCGTAATGAACCTAAAATAAACATCTACTTTTAATTTACACAAATGACTGTGAAGGAAATCAAATGTCCTGTGTGCGGCAAGGATGCTGTATGGGAAAGAAACCCTTTCAAGCCATTCTGTTCAGAAAGGTGCAGCCTTATTGATCTGGGAAAGTGGGCAGATGAAAAATATCCTGTAAAAGGCGAGAAGGTTAAAGAAGGGTCAGAAGAGGTACAGGATGACTGAATTAGATGTAATGGAATCCTTGAAACGAAAGGAAGAAGAGCTGGAGAATCTTTTAATAGAGGCGCGGGAGAAGGCATCGCAAATAAAGAAAGATGCCTTACGCAGGGCAGAAGAGATAAAACTATCCATGTCAAAAGAGACTGGACGGCTGTTGGAAGAGTATAAAAGAAATGATATGAAAAAGATAAATGAAGAGGTAGAGGCCATAAAGGCAGAGGCGCAAAAAAAGTCCGAAGAATTGAGATTCATGGCAGGGCAGCGATTGGAAACGGCTGTTGCAATGGTTGTACGTTATGTTCTCGAGGGTAAATAATGATAAAGGTTATGAGCAAGATTCAGCTCATCGGCTCAAAAGGCCTGCTGGACGAAGTGATAAAGACGCTTCATGAGCTTGGCATTGTTCATATAGAGAGCATGCCGAGCAGAATCAGCCTTGAAGATACATACTTAAGAAGAGAGCCTCTTGAAAGAGGAAAAGCCTTGCTTAAAGAAAGTCTTGAGAAGGTGCTGGAGAGGCTGAAGGGTATATATATGCTTCTACCTGCGGCAGAGGCAGAAGAAATGGCAGGAGGGGTAGCGCCTGTCCTATTGGCAGACATCACATCTCATGCTTTTTTAAATGAAGTGGATAGAGTGGAGCAAGAAGTCAGAGGTCTGCATGCTGAAAGGGCAGGGTTTTCAGAGGAGATTTCATCTATTGAAAGATATGAAAAGATATTAAAAGGCATTGCGCCGTTAGTTGCTAGGCTGAAAGGTATTAATAATTTTGAAACAATGGGTATTACCATTGATAGGACAAAAGAAGATATTATACCTCTGCTTGAAATTGAAATAAGCCGTATTACGGAAGAAAAATATCAGCTTTTTGTAAAGGATATAGATAAAGACATAATCGGTATTGTAATTACCTATCCCAAGAAATATGATGCAAGGGTTAAGAGCCTTATTTCCAGCGAGGCAATATCAGAGATAAAACTTCCTGAAAGATATGCCGAAATGTCCCTCTTTGATGCGCTTAAGAATATGGTTAAGAGAAGGGAAGATATACCGATACTAATAGGCAATATTGATAATGAGTTAAGCAAGTTATCAGAAAAATGGTATAAAACACTTGAAAGATTAACTGGGCTTTTACGGGATACTATTGATGAGTTAAAGGCCCTTGCATACTGCGTCCATACAAGGTTTACCTTTGTGATAGTTGGGTGGATTCCAAAGGAGAAATTTAATATTCTTTCCAGCACTGTAAGGGATAGGTTTGGCGACAGAGTTATGGTCAGGGAGATGGCAATAAGGGAGGATGAGATAGATTTAATCCCTGTATATATAAAGAACCCAAAACTTTTAAGGCCGTTTGAGATTTTTTTACAAGCACTTCCGCCTCCTAAATACAGCTCGATAGACCCCACGCCGTATCTTGCATTATTTTTTCCAACCTTTTTTGGTCTTATCCTTGGCGATATTGGATACGGCATCATACTCTTTTTTTTAAGTCTTTATCTGAAAAAACGATTTAAGGCAAAGGAGTACATATCTAATCTTTCTTCCATCTTCGTTATTTCAAGCCTATTTGCGGTAGTATTTGGCGTCCTCTTTGGGGAATTCTTTGGAGACCTTGGAGAAAGACTCGGCCTGCTTCATCCAATAATCTTTGACAGGCTAAAGGCCACGAAGGTCTTTCTTATATTGGCCATTGGAATAGGCCTCGGTCATATAACCCTCGGCCTTATGCTCGCTATAGTAAATTATATTCACAGGGGCAAGGGCAAAGAGGCCTTAGCAAAGGTGTCAATGCTGGTATTGCTGTTGACCCTGCTTATTATACTGGCTATATTAGCAGAGTATCTTCCTAAGGCTATGATTACGCCGAGTGTTTTGATTATGCTCATAGCGTTTATCACCCTCATATTGATAGAAGGCACACTAGGTCCTTTGGAAGTCTTGAAATCCATCAGCAATATCCTTTCTTATGCCCGTATCATGGCCATTGGAACCGCATCTGTAGCATTGGCCATGGTGGCGAATAAGTTGGGCGGTTTAACAGGCAACGTTATTCTCGGCATATTGATAGCTGGCATAATACATGTCATAAATATATTCCTTGGTATTCTTAGCCCAACCATACAATCGCTAAGACTCCATTATGTGGAGTTTTTTAGCAAATTCTATCAAACAGGCGGAAGAAGATATGAACCATTCAGGAAGAGAGGTGGAAGGTCCTAAAAAAAGGTCCAAGGTGAAAGGTTATAGTTCAAAAATAAAAAATGATTCCATCTTTCACCTATCACCGTTAACCTAATTTCGGAGGTATTATGGAAAAAGGTCTTATTGCATTGGCAGCAGCTGTTGCCATAGCAATTCCCGCACTTGCAACTGCATGGGCGCAGAGCAAGATAGGCTCTGCCGGAGCCGGGGCTGTGGCAGAAAAGCCAGAACTGAGCGGCATTATAATTATCTTGATGGCAATACCAGAGACCATGGTAATTCTCGGCTTTGTGATAGCGTATCTTATTCTTTCTTAAAGAAAGGATGAAAGATTACACTGATTATCAAAACAGATTACGCAGAAATGTCATTGTTGTTATCTGTGTAATCGTATTTTAGAATTTCTGTAATCTATAAAAAATGAGCGAAAAAGAATTATTAAAGGCGCTGGAAGAGGATACAAAAAGGGAATACGCTGCCATCCTTGAGAATGCCCGAAATGAGTCAGAGGCAATTATCAAAGGGACAATGGAAGAGCAGAAAGGCCTTCAGAGAGAAAAGTTTGAAAAGGCAAAGACCTCTATGGAATCAGAAAGATTAGGAATGTTGGCCAATGCAAGGTTACATGCAAATGAGGTGGCACTTAAGGAGAGGCAGCTTGCAATTGCAAGAGTTTTTGAAAAGGCGTCTGATAGATTGAAGGGATTATGTGCCAGTAAAGATTATTCAAAGATATTTGAAAGGCTTTTAAAAGAGGCGGTGGATAAGTGGCGCATTTATATGAAAGGAGAAAAGGGCGTAATCATGGCGCCAAAAGAAGATATGCCGTTTTTGAAAGGGTTTCATGATGCTCATTATGAAATTGCCGCTGAAGAATCCAACGCTATGTCAGCGGGTGTAGTTATTATAAGCAAAGATAAAAGGTATAAGATGGAAAATACGCTTCATTCAAGATTAGAGAAGGCAAGGCCTGAACTTGTCGCATTGATTGATAGGATGCTATTTAAAGGTGAGTAGTCAGGAGTTAATAATCCAGTCCGCAGGGGGGGCTTACGGCGAGCCGTGGCAGTTAAAAGAATAACCAAATACAGACGAATCAAATGAAGCGTCATTGCGAGGAGCGAAGCAAACCACATGCTGCCTTAAACAACTTCATTTACGAAAAGAAGCGCAGAGGTTCCTCCCCCGATATTCATCGGGGCCGGAACAGGCCCCGCAATCTCCAATATATAGAATAGAGATTGCACGCTCCTTTCAGTCGCTCACAATGACAATGGAGAAGCCTTATGGACTTAAGCTACCTGAATGCAAGGATAAGGGCATGGAATGGCGAATTTCTTAGTAAAGAGAAATATGATGAACTTATCAAAGCAACGGATATTAAAAGCTTCACAACCTGCCTCAAGGAAACCATCTATGCAAGAGACATAGAGATGGCTGTAGCAAGATATAAGAATGAAATAGATATTCTGGAAGGAACTCTGAGAGGAAATCTTGCGAACGCATTTCAAAGATTGTGGAATTATACCCCGCTTTCTGCAAAGGCGATACTTCAGGCTGTATTTTCTATATGGGAAGTATATAACCTAAAAGCTATAGTAAGGGCAAAAGATAAAGGAGTTCCTCCTGATGAAAGCATTTCTATACTTATACCAGCAGGCGAGATGGATGAGACAGCCTTAAAGGAATTAAACCAGCAGAAGGATATAAAAGGCGTTCTTGACCTCCTTTCTACCTGGGGGAGTGTATATGCAAGGCCAATCAGAAATGCGATAGAGCAGTATAAAAGAGAAAAGCGTCTCATATTCATTGAGCTTGCATTAGACCGCTTTTTGCATAATTACTCTCTTTCTGTTAGAGGAGGGGATGATTTAAGCAGAGGCGTAATCAAGCGACTTGTGAGAGAGAGGATAGACAATATAAATATAGCTACGCTTTTAAAGCTGTGCGGCGAGGAGTTTCAGCCCGTCAACATTGACAGCTATTTTCTTGAAGGCGGATATAAGATAGATAGGGTTGATTTCTTAAAACTTGCTAAGAGCAAGGACAGAAAAGAGCTTCTACAAGGCCTTATAGATTCAGCAAAGGACAGCCATTGGAAAAAGGTGGTCAACGTTGCAGACTCTGATGAATCGTTTTTTCTTGAAGAACAGCTTGAAGAATTGATAAGGAAAGAGATGTGCAGACTTTCTATTATAGAGCCATTAAGCATTGCCCTTCCTGTTTGCTTTATTTATAAGAAGGTAAGAGAGATAAAGAACTTAAGGCTTATTATAAGGGCTAAGGTTTTTCATATCCCTGAAATAGAAGTGAGGAGGTTTATCATCATTTAAAAACAGGCAGAGGTAAAGGTATAGGGATCAGAAAACAAACAAAAATGTTATTCCCCTTTTCTACACCCCTATCTTTACCTGTATTTAGTTATGTCCAAACTCCTTATAATTACATACCCGGATACATCTCTGGGTTTCAAGCTCGCAGGCGTTGAAGTCAAAAAGGTTGAAGAGGGTGAGAATATTACAGCTATTTTGAACGATATCATAAAAAATGGCGGCTACGGTTTATTAGCTGTTGAAGAGGGTCTTTTGGCGAAGATTGACGAGGGAATTTTGAAAAGGATTAGAAAGACAGGCATCCCTGTGATAGTGCCGATAGATACACCCAAGTCATGGCATGGCGAGATGGAAATGGAGTCATATATAGCGAGGCTTATAAGAAGGGCGATAGGGTATCAGGTGAAGATAAAAAGGTAAAAAAGATTCAAGTTGCAATAGACAAGATTCAAGTTTTTACTTGCAACCTGCAACTTGAAACTTTCAACTTTTTCTATGCAGACAATCAAAGGCACAATCTCCGGAGTTTCCGGTCCCACTGTTACTGCAAAAGGCATGAATGGCGCTAAGATGCACACGATTGCCTTTGTTGGTAAAGACGGCCTTCTTGGAGAGATTGTAAGAATTCAAGGAGAGCAAGCGGTATTGCAGGTCTATGAAGATACGACAGGGCTTTCCATTGGTGAAGAGGCTATAAGTCATGGCAAACCCTTAACTATCAGGCTTGGCCCAGGCCTTTTATCCGGTGTATTTGACGGTATTCAAAGACCTCTTGAGTTATTAAGGCTCAAGGCAGGCGACTTCATAAAAAAGGGAATCAGCTTTGAGGCATTACTGGATAAAAAATGGGAATTTATCCCTGAGATAAAAAAGGGTGACGCAATTGAATCAGGGGATGTTGTTGGTGTTGTAAGAGAAAATGAAAGGATTGAGCATAAAATCCTTGTTCCGCCTTACGTTTCTTCCCCCCTTGTGGGGACAGATTTAAAATCTGTCCCCACAAGGGTTGTAAAAGAAATCCGCAAAGGCGAGATTACAGGGGATGAGCCTGTCGCAATCCTTGAAAATAATTCTACTATCTCCCTGTATCAGGAGTGGCCTGTTAGACAGCCAAGGCCGTTTCAACAAAGGCTTTCACCAGACACACCGTTTCTCACGGGTCAACGTGTGTTTGATACCGTGTTTCCAGTGGCAGAAGGCGGTACAGCCATTGTGCCCGGAGGATTTGGAACAGGCAAAACCATTGTGGAGCAGACCCTAGCCAGATATGCAAAGTCAGATATTATTGTCTATGTTGGGTGTGGAGAACGCGGGAATGAGATGACAGAGGTTTTGACAGACTTTCCAAAACTTTTAGACCCATCTGCAGGACTGCCTTTAAGTTTGCGAACTGTCCTTATCGTAAATACCTCAAACATGCCTGTTGCAGCAAGAGAGGCGTCTATCTTCATTGGCGCAACCATTGCTGAATATTTCAGGGACATGGGATACAGGGTTGCGCTTATGACAGACTCTATATCAAGATGGGCAGAGGCATTGAGAGAAATCTCATCACGCATGGAAGAGATGCCTGGTGAAGAGGGCTATCCGCCATATCTTGCAACACGGCTTGGAAATTTTTATGAGAGGGCAGGGAAGGTTCAGTGTCTCGGTAATAAAGAAAGGACAGGTTCTGTTACCATTGTAAGCGCAGTGTCGCCGCCTGGCGGAGATTTTTCAGAGCCAGTGACCCAGGCATCATTAAGAGTAGCCGGTGCCCTGTGGGCCCTTGATACAGACCTTGCATACAGGCGACACTTCCCGGCAGTTGACTGGAGCAAAAGTTTCAGCCTCTATTACAATGCACTGAAAGACTGGTTTACGAGAGAAGTGGCAGAAGACGCTATCTTATTGAGAGACGGTATAATGATAATACTGGAAAGAGAAAGTGAACTAAAAGAGGTAGTTCAGGTCATTGGTCTTGAGGCCTTGCAGGACATAGACAGGCTTACCATGGAAATGGGAAGGATTATCAAAGAGGTATTTTTAAGACAGAGCGTATTCAATGAGGCAGATGCATTCTGCGCTATGGAAAAACAGTACTGGATGATGAAATGTATCCTTGAATTTTATCAGCGAGCAAAAAAGGCGATAGACGAGGGCGCATATCTGGAAAAGATACTTGCAAGCCCGATCATGACAAGACTTATGAGGATGCAGGACATCCCGAGCAACGTATTTAAAGAAAGGGCAGGGGAGATGATAAGGGAGATAGATATTGGATTTGTGAAAATTGCGTAAAAATAAGAGAGAAACATAATTCCCCAAAAATCAATATCTGTTTTTTGGGCTTGATTCGAATGTTGTGAGTATTTATACTGGTTTCTGATGTATTACGAGAAAATAAATCTGTCCCGGTTTTCCGCCACTGCTATTTTGGGTTGCCAAATGTCTTGATAAATTCATGCAATCATGCTATCATTTTTTTAAAAACATAATGGGGAGGATTTGATATGCAGACACAGGCTGTTAAGGTCATCGGCTCAAGCGGTCAGATATCAATAGGAAAGGAATATGCCGGGCGGTCGGTAGTGGTTGAGAAAATAGAGGAAGGGGTGTGGCTTATTAAGACGGCCAGGGTTATTCCTGATAATGAAATGTGGATGCATGAGGAACCCGCAAAATCCAGAATTGATAAGGCCATTGAATGGGCAAAGAAACACAAGGCATCTGAAACAAATATGGAGAGATTGAGTGAAAAAATCGGATAAAGTCTTTCTTGACCTTAATAATCCGGTGTTTCAGGAAGACCTGTTCGGGCTTCAGAAAAAGGATGCCCTGCGGATGTTGGGAACTCTGCAAAAGATAAAAAGGCTATCGTGGACGGAAATATACAGAGACAGGGGATTGCGGTGGGAGTTGGTTCAGTCAAAGACCGGCTCAGGAGGACAACGTTTATATACAATACGCATTAGCCAAGGGTTTAGAGCATTGGTGTATAGGGAAAACCAGTATATGCGATTTCTTTCGCTTCACCCTGATCACGATTCTGCTTATAAAAAATGATAAGCATCCTATTGACCTTATACTTGAAAACTACGACTTGAAGGAAAGAAGGCTGCCGCTTCTTGATCTCTTACCGGCAGCAGCCATGACCTCTATCCGAATCAATAATCAAAAAGGATGGAGAAAAGCGGAATGCAGGAAAATAAATCTGTTCCGGTTTTTCCACGGAGCCAAAAAGATTGGAACTTAAAAATGCCGAATCTTCTAAACTATAAATACGAGATATTTCCGACAAGGCCGCAAAGGACGCAGTTATATCGCATCCACAGGGAATCCAAATATCAGTGGAACAAGGCCGTTACCATAAGGAAAAAACTCAAGGCCGCCCTTGTCTCCGATCAAATTGAATATGTAATCAATGCCTGTCTCTCTGCCGAAAAAAGCGATACGCAAGCACAGCGGGTCAATGCCATAGCGCCTTGCAAAAAAACAGGGGCCTAAAAGAAAAAGGACAGAGGATGAGGTAAACAAAGAACTGGCTCAATTTTCTGCAAAGCGGTCAACTCAAAAACTTCCTGAACAAGAGAGAAATAAAACAATTGCAAAAGAAAAAGAACGGCTTGAAAAGAAAATGGTTCGTCAAGAGATGAGCATTTCTTGGAAAAAACTTTCCTGCAAGGTCGGGGGATTGAATTACAGGATTGCAAACCGGCGAATGGATGTTTTGCATAAGATAAGCCGCGCATTGGTTGAAGGGTGCGACGGCATCGGCATAGGACATTGGGAGCCTGAAAGGCAGGTTTCTTACAGAAAAAAGAAAAAGGCATTGATGAAGCAGGTCAAGGCAAATGTTGAAGGCGCAAAGGAAAATCTCAAAGCCCTTGAACAAGAAAAGTCAAAGCATGGGCCAAAGGGCGTAAAAAAGACGCGAAGGGGCGGCAGGGACAGGTCTATAGCCACGCTCCGCAGGATGGTCGAAGAAAAGGCAAAAAGGGTGGGAAGCATTGTCTATCCTGATATTAACGAGGCAGGTTCAACAATGACCTGCTCAAATTGTGGAGCAAAGACAGGCCCAACAGGAAAGGAAAATCTCTCTGTAAGGGAATGGGTTTGCAAAGAGTATCAAAGGGATTTGAACAGCGCATTTAATATACTCAAAAAAACCAAACAAGAATTTGCCGCAGCCCAAGCGGCTGCTTCGTCGGAAACGATGGGACATACTGCCACCAGAACGATGACTCACGGGACAATGGTTCAGTCCGATGATTTTGTCGGATTCCATGTTAGGGGGTCTTCTGGGAGAGGTGGCGTATCATTCAATACTGCTCTGCCTGATTTATGGCAGGAGGAGGCGCCAAAGGCATTCAAGTCCCTAATCCAGATGGGGGTTGCCCGGTCTCTTGCAGAACAAGAACCGGAAAAAAACCAGCACCAAAGCCCTCCCTAATGCAAATGAATATGCGAAAAAAATATGGAAATAAACGGTTTTTTCGTATATTCCAAAGGCTTGCATAACATCCGCTGTTGCAGAGCAGAGATTGAATGGTAGTTGGGACTCAGAGTTGCACCGACGGCGCAGTTAACAGCTGTTGCAGAGCAGAGATTGAATGGTAGTTGGGACTATCAACTTCCATGCCGTTCTCTCGGCCTGGCTGTTGCAGGGCAGAGGTTGAACAAATATTGGAACAAGAGGAATGCAAGCGAGATGCAGCTCAATCAACGGCATTCATAGTGTCTGAAGAAACGAAAGTTTTGGAAAAACCATGTCCCTTTTAACCTTTAAATATCAATCCATAACCGGCATCCAAGGCCCGCTTATTTTTGTTGAAGGCGTCAGCGCCGGCAGTCTCGGCGAGATGGTGGATGTGTGTTTGGCTTCCGGTGAAGCGAGAAAAGGGCAGGTACTTCAGATTCTGGAAGGCCTTGCTGTGGTGCAGGTGCTGGAAGGCACATCTGGTATTGATACTGTATCATCAAAGATCATACTTAAAGGCGAGACTGCAAAGATTGGCGTATCCCTTGATATGCTCGGAAGATTTTTTAATGGCCTTGGAGAACCGGCAGACGGTCTTTCAGAGATTATACCTGAGATTAGATTAGATATAAATGGCCTTCCTATAAATCCTGTGGCGCGGGACAAGCCTGCGCATTTTATTCAAACCGGCATATCAACGATAGACGGTCTGAACACTTTGGTGCGCGGGCAGAAACTGCCAATATTTTCAGGCGCAGGGCTTCCTGCAAATGAGATAGCAGCCCAGATAGTCCGACAGGCAAGGGTTGCTGGCGGCGGGCAGTTCTCTATTGTATTTGGCGCTATGGGGATTACCTCAAGGGAGGCCTTTTTCTTTAAGAATGTATTTGAACAGAGTGGGGCAATGGAAAGGACAGTGGCCTTTATAAACACGGCAGAGGACCCGACCATTGAAAGGCTCTTTACACCAAGGAGTGCATTGGCTGCAGCAGAATACCTTGCATTTGAAAAAGGGCATCATGTTCTGGTAATACTGACGGATATGACAAACTACTGCGAGGCATTGCGCGAGATCGGGAGCGCCAGAGAAGAAATACCGGGCAGGCGGGGCTACCCGGGCTATATGTATACTGACCTTGCCACGGTATATGAAAGGGCCGGCAGAATAAAGGGGAAGGATGGTTCTATCACACTGATTCCTATACTAACAATGCCAGATGATGATATAACTCATCCTATAGCAGATTTAAGCGGTTATATAACCGAAGGCCAGATTGTCTTAAGTAGAGCGTTATTCAGGAAAGGTATATATCCGCCAATAGATGTGCTTCCATCTCTTTCAAGGCTTATGAATCTTGGTATCGGTAGGGGAAAGACAAGAGATGAGCATAGAGGTTTGGCTGACCAGTTGTATGCATCATATGCAAAGGGCAGGGATACGAGAAGGCTTGCCGCAATTATCGGTGAAGAAGGTCTTACGGATATGGATAAGAGATATTTGAAATTTGCGGATGAATTTGAAAAGATATTTGTCGGGCAGGGAGATGCTGACAGAGCAATGGACGACACCTTGAAGCTCGGCTGGAGGCTCTTATCAATGCTGCCGAAAACAGAACTGATAAGGATAAAAGAGGAGTTTGTAGAGGAATACTATGAAAACCGCGAACCGTGACCGTATTCCGTAGCCGTAATTTTTAGAGTAGTTTGCCCGGCCCAACCTTCGATTGGGTTCCCCGTGGGCGTATTAAAAACGTCGATCAATCGGCAACTGCCATAAGGAGAAAATTTTGGAAATTTTTTCACCTACACGCATAAATCTGCTATTTCTGAACGCACGACTTCAGATGCTGAACAATGGGGCAAGGCTTCTAAGGGGTAAGCGCGAGGCCCTAATGAAGGATTTTTTCAGATGCGCTGGGGAGTGTCTTGAATTAAGGTCAAAATTAAACTCACAGATAGGGAATGCAACATATAAACTTCACCTTGCAAAGGCATTGCTTGGCGATACAATTTATTCAACGGCGTATGCATCTCAACGGGATGTATTTGTTGATATAAAGGTAAAAAACATATGGGGAATAAACATCCCTGAAATAGAGGAAAAGGCATTTGTAAGAAATATTGATGCGAGGGATATGTCACCCATTGGGGAAGGCTTGCTGGCAGTTGAAACTGCAAAGGATTTTGAAAAGGCGATAGATGCCATTGTTTCCATTGCATCAAGTGAGATAAGGCTTAAGAGGGTTGGGGAGGAGATAAGGATTGACACGCGGCGGATAAATGCCTTGGAAGAGATAGTCTTGCCATCAATACAACACGGCATAAAGGCTATTGAAAGAGTTCTTGAAGAGAGGGAGCAAGAAGATATATATAGGTTGAAGAGATTTAAAAGAAGGAGGGCTAAATTCTGAATTACGAATTAAAAATTATGAATTACGAATAAAGAACCCAGACTTAATTTCTTAATTCCTAACTGCTCTTATGCTGCTCGTTATTGACATAGGCAATACCAATATTGTGGTCGGTGTTTACGATAAGAAAAATCTCATCCAGCACTGGCGCATCGGTACCAAGAAGGCGCGGACTGCTGATGAATATGGAATTATGATGATGGACCTTTTCAATTTTGCCAACATCCCCCCCCGTCGCCCCCCCCTTTCTAAGGGGGGGAGAGGGGGGGGTGACGGCGCTATCATCTCCTGCGTTGTACCGCCGCTTACGGATACATTTCTTGAAATGACAGAGAGATATTTTAATATTACGCCTCTTGTTGTCGGCCCAGGCACTAAGACAGGCATGTCCATTATGACAGATAATCCAAAAGAGGTTGGCGCTGACAGGATTGTAAATGCAGTTGCTGCGCATGAGATTTATAAAGATGCGGTTATCGTTGTTGACTTTGGCACTGCTACAACATTTGATTATGTATCTCAGAAAGGAGAATATATGGGAGGCGCGATTGCCCCGGGTATCGGCATATCAACAGATGCCCTTTTTCAAAGGGCTGCTAAGCTTCCGAGGGTTGAGATATCAAAACCGAAAAAGATTATCGGCAAAAATACTGTTGATAGTATGCAGGCAGGGATATTCTATGGCTATATCGGGCTTGTAGATGGGATTGTTGAAAGGATGAAAAAAGAGGTTGGTTCAAAGCCTCAAGTGGTAGCTACAGGCGGTTTCGCCCAGCTTATAGCGCAGGAGAGCAAGACAATTGAAAATGTGAATGAGTTTTTGACTCTTGAGGGGTTGAAGATTATTTATGAGAGGAATATGTAATGATAAGCGAATCTTCAAAGGAACAATTTAAGGAAGGATTAGAATTTTTAAAAGGCAACAACATAGAAAAGGCGACAAGGGCGTTTGAAAGGGCGTATAAAGAAGACAAAGAAAATGCAGAATACATGTCGTATTATGGAATGTGCGCTGCCTTACGATGGGGCGAAATAGGATTGGGGCTTGAGCTTTGCACAAGGGCGGTAAAAAAAGAATTTTACAAGACTGAATATTATATAAATCTTGCAAAGGTATATATTAAGGCAGATAATAAAAAGGGCGCAATGACTGTTTTGAAAAAAGGGCTTAGATTTGACCCTGAAAATGATATTATCCATGAAGAATTAGTAAGGCTCGGGGCAAGGAAAAAATCTATTATACCGTTTTTAGGAAGGTCTAATCCTATCAATAAATTTCTTGGCATATTTTTCAGAAAGACAATACCAAGCTTCATTGACAGGATTAGAAGGCGGAAGAAAGCTGTGAAAGAAAGAGAAGAGGATTTGGAAATATGAATCCCGTTAGACCCAGTCTATATACCATTTTAGAAATGTTGAAAAGAGGCTTTATATTAAAAGCAATAAAGGAATACTTCAGCGCCGTTAGAAAATCGCCTAGCATAGAAACATTTTTTCACAGTAGAGGCTTGTTTTTATTAGAGGAGCTTTCTAACAGAATAAAGGGAGGTCTAACAGGGTGAAAATACCAAGCGCTCTCGAAAAATTTGTTTCTCCCCAAACCCCTAAAGAAACAAAGCTTAGTGCTGCAAAGGCTGTACTCCCCATGGGGCCAAAGGATTTGGTTACCGTCCTTTCTATACTTGTTCATGATGATGATAATGATGTCAGGGAGACAGCACAGAAAAGCCTCGAAGGCATTCCATCTCATTTATTGCTGACAGTATTAGAGGGCAACCTTGATTCAGCTGTAATAAAGGCTATTGCAGATATACATAAGTATGATGAGGCTATACTTGTTATGATAGCCTTAAACCGCAATACAGATGATGAAACTCTGTCATTTTTGGCTTCCACAGGATCTGAAACTGTAGCGAATGTTATAGCTGAAAATCAGACAAGGCTCATACGGAATCCATCATTATTGGGCTATCTTAAGACAAATCCATCCGTTGGCAAGTCTGTTATAGACAGGACAGAGACTTTTCTTACATCTGTTGATAAAATTGCACCGAAAGGGGAGGGCGCGCCAGTATATGATGAAATAGAGCCTCTTCAGATAAGAGAACCCGCTGAGGCCGCACCACCTGATAGCGAATTGATAGCCATTGATGCTGAGTTGAAAACGGACAAGGAAACGGTGACAGAGGCAGAGAAGGAGAGCTTCTACAAAAAGGTGCAGCGTCTGAATGTGGCAGAAAAGATTAAACTGGCTCTGCTCGGCAACAAAGAGGCGAGGGATATCCTTTTGAAAGATTCCAATAAACTGGTTTCTTCAACAGTATTGAAAAATCCGAGGATTACTGAAGATGAGATTGCAAAGGTTGTCAACTCAAGAAGCATACCAGACGATATACTCAGACAGGTTGCAACCAACAAGGAGTGGCTTAAAAAATATAATATTAAATTAGGATTAGTGAATAACCCTAAGACGCCTTTAACAATTGCTCTGCGGTTAATGGGTCAGTTGAATGAAAAAGATGTTCAACATCTTGCAAAGAGTAAAAATGTTTCAGGCGCTTTGGCATCAGCTGCAAAGAAGGCAGTTATGCAAAAAGAAAAGAAATAAACACCTGCTATGTTGCGGAATATAATGTGTTTGATATAAGTCGACCGTCTGGGCATTCATTAAGAAATACCTATGTGTATTGAATGCCAAGACGGTTTTTTATTTGCCACAATATGTAGGCCAAAACCATGCT
>JACPZB010000043.1 GCA_016195725.1 Deltaproteobacteria bacterium
AATAGATAAACACCCTGCTGTCGGGCTTTGCCTTGTTCGGCAGCCATGTCTTTATGATCTTTTCAATGGCAGATTTAGTCGCCCTTTCCTACAAAAGCAGTTCTATGTTTCTCGGTTTAAAGCCCATTGCCTTTGCATAATCACCTACAAGCTTTGCATCGTCGTAAGAATAATCTGACTTTGGAATACCCTGATAGCCTTCTATGCCGATGATGACTGCGAGGTCGTTGTCTCTCATTATTATCTCTGATAGGTTGAAGGAGGGTTTGTCTATGTCAGATATAATGGATTGGCGCGGAATATTAGCTTTTTCAGTGAGACTTTTGAGCATTTTAACGCCAGCCAAAGCCTTTGCCCGGTCATTAGAACCACCTTTGAGTGATTGTGCACCCAATTCCAGTCCCGCTATTGCAATATCTACATTCGCGCCTCTTTCTATCAGAATCTTTACAACACCTGCATTCCCGTCCATTGCCGCCCACATCAGTGCCGTAAAACCATTTATATCACTCTCGTTGACATCCACGCCTTTATCAAGCAGGACATTAACAGTATTTATGTCGCCATTTTTTACAGCATTCATCAAAGGTGTCATACACCCTGCAAGCAAAATAAACATGCTCAAAATTAAAAAAAATCCAAATATCCTTTTCATAATGCGCCTCCTGTTTAGCGTTATTAGTAGCCGCCGACCTTTATGGTCGGCTTTCCAGCGGACATAAATGTCCGCAACTACATTTTTCGTAACCGCTTTTTCGTAGTCGCCGACCCGTAGCCCCCGACCTTTAGGTCGGGGGTCTGTCGGCAATTTTGGCGAACCTAAAGGTTCGCAGCTACATTCTCCCCGTAGCCGCCGACCTTTATGGTCGGCCATTCGGCTTTTTCATAACCTCGCCTCCAAAAATGTAGCGTCGCCCTTTATGGGCAACGAATTCGGTGGGGATGAACCCCAACGCTACATTAACAGCCTCTCAATCGAGCCTTGCCATGCTGTTTTTAATTCATCAACCGCCGCATCAATAATTCCATTTATTTTAAGTCTTTTGCCGCCGACCTTGCCTATCACAACCGCAGAGACGCCGTGCTTATCTGCGATGGACATAAACTTTGCAACATCCTCATTAGCCAAACTGACTACAATCCGCGACTGGCTTTCGCCGAACAATAAAGAATCAGTTCGGAGTTCAGAGTTCGGAGTTTGGAGTGTAGATTTAAAATTAACTACGACACCTATATGGTCATTTGCCGGAGAAGATATGCAGCACTCTGCCAAAGCAACAGCCAGTCCGCCTTCGGAACAGTCATGGCTTGATTTTATTATACCATCATGGATTGCGTTTAAACAGACCTCCTGCGCCTTTGCCTCCATGTCTAAATTCAGATGAGGCGGCTTGCCCTTATCTAATTTATGGATAATTTTAAGATATTCGCTTCCGCCCAATTCCTCTTTTGTCTCGCCCAGTAAAATTATAATATCCCCTTCTGACTTGAACCATTGTGTAGCATGAAGACTTATGTCCTCTATCAAACCGACCATGCCCACAGTAGGCGTCGGATATATGGAAACGCCGGATGTCTCATTGTATAGGCTTACATTGCCGCTTATTACAGGTATGCCAAATTTTTTACATGCCTCGCTCATGCCCAGAACAGCCTGCTCGAATTGCCACATGATCTCCGTCCTTTCAGGATTGCCGAAGTTGAGACAATCGGTAAGCGCAATAGGTTTCGCGCCTGAACAGACAAGGTTTCTTGCCGCCTCTGCAACAGCGATGGCGCCGCCTGTCCACGGGTCAAGATAGCAATAACGGCTGTTGCAGTCCACCGTCATGGCCAAAGCCTTTTTTGTGCCTTTGATTCTGATAACCGCAGCATCCGAGCCGGGAAGCACAACCGTATCTGTTCTTACCATGTGGTCGTATTGCCGATATATCCATTCCTTGCTTGCGATATTCGGGGATGAAAGGAGTGTTAATAATGTTTCATTGTAGTTCTTTGGTTCTGGAATTTTTTTAAGGTCAAGTGTCTGAACATCATCCTGCGAAGCAGGTCTTTTTATAGGTCTTTTATATATAGGGGCATTATCAGTCAGGGGCTGGACAGGGAGCATGGCAGCGATAGAATTCCCTTCTGCCACGCGCAGAAGTCCGCTGCTTGTGACAATGCCTATGACAACCGCTTCCAAATCCCATTTGTGAAAAATCTCCTTTACCTTGTCCTCGCATCCTTGCCTTACAACCATGAGCATCCGTTCCTGCGACTCGGAAAGCATGACCTCATACGGCGTCATCCCCTCTTCCCGGCAAGGAACGAGAGACACATCTAAATCAATGCCTGTGCCGCCGCGGGATGCCATCTCCACTGACGATGATGTAAGCCCTGCGGCGCCCATGTCCTGTATGCCCACGACATAGTCTGTCTTGAACACCTCAAGGCATGCCTCAAGCAATAGTTTTTCCGTGAACGGATCGCCTACCTGAACAGTAGGCCGTCTTTCCTCTCCGCCTTCGCCGAATACATCCGACGCCATGGTGGCGCCGTGGATGCCGTCCCTGCCTGTCTTTGAACCGACATACATCACAAGATTTCCGATGCCCTCTGCCTTGCCCTTGAAAATCTTGTTGCTTTCCATAATGCCGACTGTCATGGCATTCACAAGGCAGTTGCCGTTGTATGATTCATGGAAATATATCTCACCGCCAACCGTAGGCACGCCCATGCAATTGCCATAGCCCGCAATGCCTGCCACAACGCCGTTCAACAAATATCTTGTCTTGGGATGCTCAAAAGAACCGAAGCGAAGCGAGTTCAAAGACGCAATGGGGCGCGCGCCCATAGTAAAAATATCTCTCAAGATTCCGCCTACTCCTGTAGCTGCGCCCTGATACGGCTCAATGTAAGAGGGATGGTTGTGGGACTCCATCTTAAAGGCAACGGCAAGACCGTCGCCGATGTCAACGACGCCGGCATTTTCGCCGGGGCCCTGCAAAACATATTTTCCGGTGGTGGGAAAATTCCTGAGATGGACTTTGGATGATTTATACGAGCAGTGTTCGCTCCACATCACGGAGAATATGCCGAGTTCAAGCAGATTCGGCTCCCTGCCAAGCGCCTTCAAAATGCTCCGGTATTCCTCGTCTGTAAGGCCGTGCTGGGAGATAATGTCTTTGGTGATAGGATGACTTTTCATAATAATTTCAGAGAAGTATGTCTGGCAATCAATTCAAAGTGCTTATCATTATGTAGCAAAACGCATTTGTTTTTCATAGCAACTGCGGCAATAAGCATATCGGTTGACGGCACTGAAACACCTTTCCTCCTCAGTTCAAAGTGCAGAGAAAAAGCAAGCCTCCATACTTCTTCATCAACAGAAAGTTGATGAAGAGCTAAAAGATCTTCCAAAAGCTCTTCATACTCACGTTTCTCTTTTGCACCGCCTGCCAATTCAAGGATAACCATTTCCGTAGAGGCAGCTATCCTTTCCTTTAATATGTTCCGCACCTTCTCTCTGATTCCAGGAGAACCATTTGGTCTCAAAGCATGAATCCATGCCGAGGTATCTATTAACACCAGATGATTACTCATCATTTCGCATCCTCTCAAGTTCTTCAGAACTGAGTTTCAGAGGAAATTTCCCCAAACTGGAAATAAGACGTTCTATCCTTTTTTGACGAATCAATTCCTCCAGTGAAAGTCTAACCAACTCTCTTTTGGTAGCTACCTTTGTCAGCTTAATCGCCTCTTGCAAAAGCCTCTCATCAATATCCAGTGTCGTTCTCATATGCATCACCTCCATGCATAAAATACCATGCCTTTTATATGCCTGTCAACGGCATTTTTTTGAGTCCATTAAAGTAGATATCCTGCTGCTTAAGCCTTTTCCACCTTACCTCTCCAGCCCCAATCCGCTCATCCTCTCCTCAAACTTCTTCGTCTTTGCGTCATGCTCTGCGGTCAGCGATTCCAATTCCTTGAAAAGGGTTTCGATTTGCGTATTCAAATTATGAATGGCAATGGACAGTTTTGATATGGCCTCACCGTCCCCTTTTTCTGATGCCTCTACAAGGGACTGGCTCTCCTTTTCCACATCCTTTTCCAGAAGCATGATGGTTTTTTCCACATCAGCAATCCTTGTTTGCAGAGGGCCGAGTGTCTTTGAGCGATCTTCGGTTAATTGAGCGCGGAGACGCCGCATCTCCTTCTTGTTTATATTTTTGTTTTGCCTGCTGCTCGGCTGGCCGCCCTCGGATTCTCTCTCATTTTCCCATCCTACCCTATCCAGAAATTCCTGATAAGTTCCTTCAAACACATCAACCTTGCCGCCGTCAAACACGATTAGCCGTGTGGCAACGTTATTGAGAATCAGTTCGCTGTGCGTAACAATAATCACGCCGCCGTCGAATGCATCAATCGCCTCAACCAATGAATCAATGGAATCCATGTCAAGATGATTGGTAGGCTCGTCCAGCAAAAGAAGATTTGCCGGGCTTACCAATAATTTTCCGAGCAGCACCCTGCTCTTTTCTCCGCCGGAAAGCACGGATATTTTTTTCAGCGCCTTGTCGCCGTCAAACATCATAATCCCGCAAATCTTCCGCGCCGCGCCCCTGTTGCAATCCGGGTGCGTATCCATGATTTCCATCTCAACGGTCTTTTGCGGAGTGAGGCGGTTGATGTTGGTCTGGCCGAAATAGGCGATGGATAAATTCTGATTGTGCTGCACTGCTCCGGTCTGCGGCTGCATCTCGCCGGCAAGGAGATTCAAGAGCGTTGTCTTTCCCTTGCCGTTTTTGCCGATGACAGCAATCCTGTCGTTTTTGCCGACCGCTATATTTAAACCGTTAATCATCAGCGTTTCATCCTGATTATATGAAAACGATATATTGTTTGCGCTCATCAGGCATTTGCCGGGAAAGGGCGCAGACTTGAAAGAAAAGTCAAGGCTTCTTATATCCGACAACTTATCTAATTTTTCCATCTTCTCAAGCGCCTTTACCCGCGACTGCACTGCCTTTGCCTTGGATGCCTTTGCCCTGAAGCGGTTGATAAACTCCTCCACTTCAGCGCGCTTTTTTTCGTCGCCGATGCGGGTCTTCTCGTGTATCTCCTCTTCCTGCGCAATTTGCTGATACAGCTTCTGCGTAGGCCCGGCAATCTTCTTCATCTTGCAGCGGTGAATGCCCATGGTGTGGGTTGTCACGCTGTCCATGAAATCCCGGTCATGGGTGATGATAATCATCTCATCCCTCCATGCGCGCAGAAACCGCGTAAGCCAGCGCACGGATACGATGTCGAGATAATTGGTCGGCTCGTCGAGGAGGAGCAGGTTCGGCTCGGATACCAGCGCCTTTGCAAGATTCAGCCTAACCTGATAGCCGCCGGAAAATTCCTGCGGGTTACGGTTGAAATCATTCGTGGAAAATCCGAGCCCCATGAGAATAGTTTCCACCTTGTAGCTTTCATCAATCCCATCCTCTGAAACCGGAAGGCTGAGACATCCCTCTTTCAGAACCGTATCCTCAGTAAAACGGATATGCTGGGAGAGATGCCCGATGGTGTAATAATTCGGAACGCTGATAACGCCTGCGTCCGGCTCTTCCTCTCCGAGTATCATCCTGAACAGTGTCGTCTTGCCGTGCCCGTTCCTGCCGACCAGACCGATGCGCTCGCCGGGATTCATCACAAAACTCACATTGTCAAAAAGCGCCTGACTGCCGTACGTCTTTTCCAAACCGCTGACTTTAAGCATTGATGTTCAAATCCTTTCTTTTATGTTTTAGTTTTCTCGTTCCCAAACTCTTGCTTGAGAGCAAAAAATTATATCGCACATAATATAATTTACAAAGAAAATTTATTCCCATCAGCCAATCTCGTGTTGACAAAAGCCTAAACTCTATATAAATTGGATGCAGAAAATATGGATAACACATTAAACCAACACTCTAAAATTTTAACCGAATGGGCGGATATGGGCCGCAAATTTAATCAGCCTATGGCAATTCCTGCTTGGCACAGCATTGAGCCGTTTATAAAATCTTGCCAGAAATTCTTGGAGCATTTTAAAAAAGACTTGGAGCATTTAAAAAAAGAGACCGAGACTTTATTGGAAGAATCCAGCAAGATTTTATCCCCATTTCAAGACCCCTTTTGCATAGATTTATCATCCAATCGCTGGTTTGCCGGATGCAGGGAAGAAAACTATTCGGATTGGCTTGCATGGATTATAGAACAGTTAAAAGAGCCCCGCCTTATTTTCAGATTGTTAGATATTGACGATGAAATTATGTTGAAAGAATGTGAAGGGATAAAACCCGATGTAAAGCGGGAGGAGTGTGTTAAAGAAGGTCATGAAGGACAAGAGGGAAGACTTGATATAACAATAAGATACCCATCAAAATTGCTTATTCATGTAGAGGTTAAAACCAATAGCGCAGAAGAAGCCGACCTTGGCAAAAATGTTGGATATAAAAAATCACTGGAAGAACGCTATGGAGGCACACAGTATCACCGACTGCTTGTAACAGAAGCCGAAGAAACATCCTATGACGATTATAAGGTATTGAAGTGGACTGATATATGTATCAAATTAAGAAAGATGGTATTAGAAAAACAGATAGAACAACCGCTGGCTGCTTCGTTAATCCTATCGTTTACAGGGGCTGTCGAGCAAAACCTGCTTGAATTGCCGCATATTCATGCGGAAAATTTCGATTCACGGACTTTTGATTATATAAAAAAAATCTTGGAAGGAGGATGCAACTATGACAAAAATTGAAACAGAGAAAGCGTTGAATCAACTTGTTGAAAAAGGACTTGGTTCTTATTTGGATGCCCTGATAGCAGTCCGCGAGTTCCAAAGTGAGATTATCAAGAGGAGCCGTAGAGCACTTAAAGGAAAACTAGATAATTTATTAGAGGCTATGGGAATTTCTGTTGATAGAACAGAAATAGAAATAAAAGATTACCTCAGTGAAGAACTTGACGACTGGGGGTGGGTGGGGATTACATTTAAGAAAGAGCCGATGGAATGCTATTTTGGATTGTATTTTAAGCGGCAGGATTCAAAATGTGTTGCGAAAGTAACAGCATCAATGTGGGCTGGCAAAGCGTCTCAGCGAAATTTTCTTCTAAAGCATTGCAACAATGTACCTCTCGATTCCGATCACGACGGAAACGAGATTGGTTTATCTGATTCTATAAGTAAAGAGGAGATAAATAACTTTGAGGCAAAACTCCAAGAATTGATTGACAAATGGATTGAGGTATGGGAAAGCATCGGCGGGATAAAAAAACTGCTAAAGTAAATATATACGAAAAGCAAAAAAGCGACAGTTGGGTTGCGTTTTTCAACCCAACGATTTATTGCAATGGTTTGTTGGGTTTCGTTCCTCAACCCAATCTACCACTACCACCTGCTGAACTGGAGGCTATCAAATCAACAGCATCCCTTTTTCTTGAGTAGCCATTCAATACATGATACAGTGCATCTACAATGGATATTCGCTCATTGCTGAAAAACAGAGAAAAAGAATCATATCGCAAAATGTCATTGGGGATGAAGCTCAGGTTTGCCATTGAATTGTCGGAGTTTGTCCAAAATCTGCGGCAGGGCGTAAAACGGCATGGAAAGAGAATTCAAAGACATCGTAAAAGTCCTCAGAGAAGCGAAACGTCGTAAGTTTATCCGCGATTTTGCCCTCACCGGAGCCCTCGCCCTGTCAGCCCTTTCGCAGCCCAGAGCTACACGAGATATTGATATCCTCATCTCTCTCGAAAAAGAAAAAATAAACCGTTTTGTAGAGTGGCTCAAATATTCCAAAGGATACAGACTCGCCAAACATCACGTAGGAAGACCGAAAGACCGTATTAAAAATCTTATTGAAGTGCCTGCGGGAAGCACATGGACAGACCTCATCGTGGCATCAAGCGCAGTGGAGGAAGAAGCTATTTCCACAAGCCTTTCCGTTAGCGCTTTCACCGGAGTGAAACTCAAGGTCGTTCGCCCTGAGTATCTGATTATCCTTAAACTTTTGGCCGGTTCTGATCAGGATTACCTTGACAGCGCGCATTTGTGGAATGAATCCATTGACAAAAGGCTGGTAAGAAAAATGGCAAAAGAACTTTTTTTGCAAGGAAAACTGCAAAAGATGACGATAATAGCGCGAAGGCTCTAAAAAAATTAAGAAAAATAGGGAACAGCGGCCATAAAGCAGCATGTAAATCTAACAAATCACTCCAGCGGATGCAGGATAACCCGTGCCGCTGATTTACTTCGTTACCCTTTAATCATCCTCTTTGCCTTTTTTAAAATCTCTTTCTCGTCCTTATATTCAACCAATTTTATTGCATCATCTATGGGAAACCATTGGCAGTCATGAACCTCATTGTCATGATTTTTTACATCCCCTTGAGTATACTCCATCAGGAAAAAATAGACTATCTTGAAAAACCGCTTTGTCTCCTCCGCCTCTTTGTGGGCATAAAAATATTGAATATGATCAATCAGTTTTATAATCTTGCCGTCTAATCCGGTCTCTTCTTTCACCTCACGATGAGCAGTTCTGGCAATACCCTCGCCATTTTCCCTCAAACCCTTGGGAAGACACCAGACAGCACCGTCTTTGACGGCAATGAGCGCAACTTCAATCCCCCCTTGTCCCCCCTTTTTCAAAGGGGGGATTGAGGGGGGATTTCTGCGGAATATAACCCCGCCGGATGAGATTTGACGTTCGGTTTTTATTCCAACTCCTGACTTCTTCATACAAACCCATCCAGCCTCTCCAGCCCCTCATTTTTCGCGAATTGCCGGAGGCGGATTCAGGCAAATAATAACAGCGGAAAGTGTTTTGTAATCTCTTTGAAGTGTTTATCAATAAAAAGGTTCAAGAGAAGTTAAGGAATCACAAGGTCAATTGATAGTCGCAAATCCTCTTTTCATTTGCATGAGACAATCTCTCAAGGGGTTTTCACCTCAAGACCTTCTATTTTTTTAAAGTCCTTTGTATCATAAGTATAGACAGTGGAAATGTCTTTCTCTTTTCCCCAATGTCCCATTACCGCATCTGCAAACTTTATATTTTTCTCCTCATAGACCGCAAGGGCGTTTCTAAAAACCTCCTCCATTTCAATCTTCAATTCAGCCGTGTTTAAAATCGCTTCTGCAAGGTCTCTAACAGTCTTTTTATCCAGCTTATAATATTTTTCCAGCACCCATACTATTTCTAAGATCGCTACCGGCAAGACATAGAGGGTAACATCCTTTGTCTGCGCCTTCTCAAGGAGTCTTTCGCAAGCCTTTCTTTTAACATCATCGTCTTTTATTAACAGCCTGAGCAAGACATTGGTATCTATGAATGCCTTATGCACGTTCCCTCACTGCCTCTGCCGCGGCCTTTTCAATAACATCTTCTATAGGAATGTCAGGTTTAGGGAGGAAACCGATGTAGTCATGGATGGTTTTGCCCTTTTTCAAGACTATCTCCTTATCCTTCTCTTCGAGAATGAGCGTATCCCCTTCCTCTATTCCAAGGTCTTTTCTTATTTCTTTAGGAAGCGTTATTTGTCCCTTTGGCAGCACCTTTATTGCCTGCATAAAAATTTACTCCTACCAATATTATATTTACTACCAATATTATATTTCCATAATAATTTACTGTCAAGCAAATAATCTTTATATCGCAAGATTATACAAACCCATCCAGCCTTTCCAATCCTTCTTCCCTTGCAATCCTCACCGCTTCCTCAAATTCTTCGCCCGTTATTCTCCGGTTCATCGGCGGATGTTCAAATGCCTTACAGCATGGCCTGTATTGGTCCATAATATTTATATAGGTATTTTTAGAAATCTCCGCTGCAATAAATCTCATCACTTCTCGCGTGCCTGCAAGGCCATCAGGCAGAACAAGATGCCTTATCAAAAGCCCCCGCTGTGCTATGCCTCGCTTATCAATAACTAAATCACCAACCTGTCTGTGCATCTCTTTTACTGCTTCTTTTGCTGTCTCAACATAATCTGGGGCTGCTGAAAGCCTCTTTGCAGCCTCATTGCTGCCATATTTAAAATCAGGCATATAAATATCAAAGATGCCGTCAAGGAGTTTGATGGTTTCAACCGATTCATAGCCGCCGCAGTTATACACCAACGGAATCTCCAAACCCCGCTCAATTGCGTACGGAAGCGCCGAGACTATTTGGGCAATCTGATGCGTCGGCGTTACAAAGTTTATATTATGGCAGCCCTGACGCATGAGGCTTATCATCATAGCACCAATCTCCTCAACGGAGACCTCTTTCCCCTCGCCTAAATGGCTTATATCGTAATTCTGGCAAAAGATGCACTTCAAATTGCAGTATGTTAAAAAAATCGTGCCGCTTCCATAATAACCCACAAGAGGCCGTTCCTCTCCGAAGTGGGCATGGAAACTGGAGACCATAGGCATACTGCCCACTCTGCAAACGCCCTTCTCGCCCGCAAAGCGATTAACCCTGCAATTTCTTGGGCATAGGCAGCAGTCTTCAAGTATTTTATTCAGAGATTCTGTCCTTTTAGGGAGTTCGCCTGTTTCGTAGAGTTTTATATAGGGAGGTTGAAACGATGCCATTTCTACTTTTTATATAGATACAATTCTTTGCTTCGCTGGAATAAGGCGCGCCTGCTCATCCTTCCAGTTCATTATCTGGAAATATGGCACTATATTGGGAATCTCATCAAGAGGTATTATACCTGCCTCAACTTTCATAAGGGCATCTTTTATCATTGGAACCATTCCCCTCTTCAGACTACTGCTAAGTATCTCATTGAAATCCGCCTTTTCTATTATAAGACGTTTGCTTTCTGCATCTATAAACCAAAACTCCATTATTGCGACTCTACCCTTGTGTCCGGTGAAACCACAATTTTTACAGCCTGCACCATTATAAAATATAAAACCAGAAGGAACACCATAGGGGTAAAAGGCGCCAAGAAGTTCATTGCTGGGTCTATATTCTTTTTTGCAATCAGGACAAATTTTTTTGGCAAGCCTCTGGGCTATAATAAGCAGCAATTCAGAGGCAATGGTGCTGGGGTTTATTTCCAGATCTATCAGACGCTGGACAGATTCAATGGTATTATTGGTATGGAGGGTTGAAAAGACCAGATGCCCCGTCTGGCTTGCCCTCATAGCCTCTATAGCTGTTTCGTAATCCCTTATTTCACCAATTAATATAATATTCGGGTCCTCTCTCAGGAATGCCCTGGTAGCCTGGGCAAAATTATACCCTATATCTTCCTTGACCTGTGATTGTTGTATTCTTTCAAGGGAATATTCCACAGGATCTTCTATTGTGACTATCTTTTTAGACAGTTCTTTACTTAAGATGCTCAGTGTTGAATAAAGGGTGCTTGTCTTCCCACTGCCTGTAGGACCTGTTATCAATATCAAACCAGAAGGATTTCTTATCAACTTTTCATATCTGACTTTAACATCCGGCGTAAACCCCAGTTCATCAAAACCAAGAAAAGGAGTGGATTGGTTTAATATTCTTAATACAAGATTCTCACCGTGAAGGGTAGGCTGACTCTGAACCCTAAAGTCATATATCCCGCCATCCTTTGTCTTCTTCCTAAATCTACCGCCCTGCGGCAGCCTCCTCTCGGATATATCCAGACTTGATGACACCTTGAGAACATTCACTATCCCGCCCGCATTGCCCTTGTTAATCTGAAGATGTTTTATATCATACAATGTTCCATCAATCCGAAATCTAATCACCACGTTCTTTTCATAATTTTCTATGTGGATATCGCTGGCGCGCATCTTTATAGCCTCCCAAAGGAGGTTGCTGCTTATTTTTTGAAATTTCTTGGTCAGTGTTCCTATATCCTCTACCTGGATAGGGGCCAACTCATCTTCAATAGGCACATCCTTGAGCTCTTCCCCTTTTATCTCCCTTTCAGCTATTACCTGCACCTCGCTATCAGCATAGATTGTCCTTAATATCAGTTCTATATCCGAATATGTTGCGAGCTTTATATCTACCTCCCTACAATGCATAGCCTTTTTAAACTCATCAAGGTCTATGGAAGGCTCGGCGGTAACGGTATAAACCTTGTTTCCCTCCTCGATATAAGGAACTACCAAATTGTGGAGAGAAAAGGCCTTGGACATGCGCTTTACAAGACTTTTATCAAGTATGGGAAGAATATCGTGGGCCGACACGAGAGCCACCTTTCTCTGCAGAGAAAGTATATGAAAGAAATCTCCTTCATTTACCTTGCCTTTCTCTATAAGAATCTTCCCCAACATCCTCTGGGTCTTTACGCTTTCACGCAGGGCTGCCTCCAGATCTTCAGGAGAAAGGTATTTATCCCTAACAAGAATCTCGCCAATTCTGACCCCGCTCATCCCCCTTTTTTTGAATGTGCTATAACACAGTTTTATATTGTCAGATAGCTGCTTATCATCTACTACCACCACTTCTATATTCTTCCTTATCACATTTTCCATCTCCTTATGGCCCTCATAGGAAATGGCCCTGTTAGCAGCCACTATTATTGTATCCTTATCCACTGATACGAGGGGGAGAATATTAAATCTCTCCGCCACCTTTTCTGTAATAGATGCAACCAGCATCGGCTCAACAAGGTAGTGACCTATCAGGAGAAAGTCTATATTTCCCTTTTGTTCACATAAGATTCTCACCAGTTCCATAGGGGCAATATGCCCTTTTGCAAGGAGAACCCTGCCAAGCTTCTCTCCCCGCTTAAGCCCCAGCTTCTCATCTCCCCCCTGCTGGACAATTAAAACATCCCTCAATTGATCGCGGGTGATAAGACCCTTTTTTATCAAAATATCCCCTAACCTTATTTCCATACCACCTCCTATCTATCCTTCCATTTTCTTCTGACACTTCACACAGTAAATTGTAAAAGGCACGATTTTAAGCCTCTCCTCGCTTATCTCTTCACAGCAGTCTTCACATATGCCATAAGTTCCTTCTTCAAGTTTTCTTATTGTCTCATCCATCATTGTAAGCTCTTTACGCCTTATATCAGCAATAGCCAGTCCCACATCCTCAATAACATCAATAAGCGATTGATCCTCCAAATCCTGCGGATTATCAAACTGTGCGCTGTATTCTTTGCCGAGTTTATTAAAAAGCTCCTCCCTGAGTTCGCGCCACATCTTGCGTTTTTTATCCATGAGTATCTTCTTAAGCCTTTCCTGTCTTGCCTTTTTTCTATCAGTCATTGCGTCTCCCTATTACCTCAAAAATGCAGATGCTTTTTTGACAAACACAATCCCTTGATCTAATCCCTCAAGGGCAGGCTTGCCCAAAGCTTGCAGTGAGCAGAGCGAATCTGACTACGTCACATCTGGCAGTCCAAACACTTCCATACGGGAAATAGTATGCCCCGTTTTATCCAACCGTCTTTACCCTTGCCTTTGGCTCACCTCTTGCATTAACAACCAAAAACCAAATGCATTTTTCGTGTTAATCTTGAATTGCATGAACAAGTTTTTTTCTTTCATCTATTGTCCATGTGTCTATATCAGCATCATTATCAAGGTTTCCTGTAGCTGCGGCAATAAAAAGGGACTGCAATAAACGCCAGAATTGATATTATTATCATAACATATAATAGCTCCACAAGTGTAAAACCTAATTTGAAATGCAATATTCGGAAATGTAGCTGCATTTTTGACGTCGGTATCCGCACTGCCGTATTCTGAAAAATATGTGTTCAGACAAGGCCTTTCTAAGTCAAACTAATCTCTACTTTAAAGGTTCCGCTTCTTTAAAGGAAGATACCTTGAATTTGGCCAGCACTGCCTCTATCCTGTCGCGATGCGCTGCAATACCCTCTACATCTTTAACTATGCCTCCTTCTGCCTCTGACTCTAATTCAGGCAACAATCTCTCAAGTATCTTCTTCATCTCAATTGTTTCTCTCCTGATATCTGTTATAGGTATATTGATATTGTCTACCATCTGATTGAGAAGTTTAGAAAGATAAACCAATCTATCATTTTCCCTGAGCTTAACCCTCACCGATATATCTCCGAGTATTAGCCTTTTTATCATTTGCTCGAATCTGTATATCGGCCCTCCAACACGATTTGTCACATATATACTGACGAGGCTGCTAAGAAACAGAGCGATGATAACTGCCGGCCAGAGACGCTCAGCAAATAAAAGAATATGTGCAGCAGCCTCTGCCCTCTCTGTTAAAGGCACATCCCTAAATAGCTTTATGGCTGGCGGCCCAAAGAGAAACAAGCTCAAAATAGCGGTGTATGCCAGCAGGAGAATAACTATCAGAATAGTATACTCCCTTTGAATCTCATGGATATAATATCTTCGCCGTTTATATCCTTTTTTTTCTACCACACTCGCCTCCATTAAAGAAATTAAATCGTTTAAAGATCACCTGCTAACACACCGGATATTTCCCCTGCGACAGTTCCATACAGAATTTACCTATATTTGCAAGCCCGGCATCTATTATCTCTTCTGTCTTTTTGGCAACTTTCCTTTTATTAATACCCTCATCCAGAATAATCTGCGCAGACGCAAGATGCGGCTTATCAATCCTCGTGCCAATCTCGCTTAAGAGCCATACATAAACCTCTTTCACGCCTTCGACATTATCGTATATATCCCGCGCCATCCGATGGCTTAAAATATTGTAAATCTTTCCCACATGGCTCACCGGATTCTTTCCTGCGGCGGCCTCTGTTCCCATCGGCCTATTGAGCGATATGACGCCGTTCACCCTGTTGCCCCTGCCAACCTGCCCGGAATCAGCATCCTCGGCAGATGTGCCGAGGAGCGATAAATAGATGCCGCCGAGACCCTGCGATTTTTTATCAAGGGTGTTGTAGTGAATAGTGATTTCGTCAAACTCTCTTCCAAATCTTTCTCTGACAAAGTTCTTTGTCGTTTCTTTAATCTTGTCTTTCTTTTTGAAATAATCATTTACATCTTTAACATATCTTGAGAGTAAAGGCATGGCAATTGTCAAATCCAGAATCCTGCCTCTGCGCAGCCCCATTACCTTCACATCCTCGCCTGTTTCAGGATAAATTTCTTTAATTCTTTTTGAATTCAGAAATCTCTCAACCTCATAAACCACATTTTCCGTTGGAGTAAACGGCGCATAGCCGACAGCAGCAGATGTATCATTTGCGCCCTTGAGTTTTCCCTTTCGTTTAAATATGTCCGTGAGTTCCTCTGAACCTTGAGCCAGCACAACCCGGTATTTTACATGCCTTTCTGCATCAACAAATCGTAAATTAGTTTGAAACCACTTTTTTGCAGTTTCAATTGCAATGTCCTCCACATCAATTTTTTTATCGCCGATTTTGAAGGTTGCCCTGTCTCCGATGATAAGTTCCATCGGCTTTATCACCTTGCCACCGCCAAACTTTCTCTTCACCTGCCCTGCAACAAGAAGTCCTTTGTCAATATTGTGATGAAGTATATCGCCAAATCTTCTCAAATATTCCTG
>JACPZB010000046.1 GCA_016195725.1 Deltaproteobacteria bacterium
GGGATTAAGCATAATGCTGCTCATGGCTCATAGCTCATGGCTGATAGTAAAACTATGAGCTATCAGCTATCAGCTATCAGCTTTCTTTATGGGAAGTTCTACGATAAATATTGTCTCCTCTTTATTGCTTTCAATCTTTATATCCCCGCCGTGGGACAATACAATGTGCCTTGCGACAGCAAGGCCGAGTCCGGTTCCTTTCTTGCCTTTTGTGGTATAAAAAGGCTCAAATATTTTATCCCTGTCTTCCACTGGAACAAAAGAACCCTGATTTGTTATTTTGACAGAAATTTTATCTCCGTATTCAGCAACAGCAATCGTAACCGCTCTTCCTGACCCCTGACCCTTGCCCCCTGCCCCTTGCGTTGCTTCAGTTGCCTGAACAGCATTTACCAACAAATTTAAAAAAGCCCTTTCCAATCTATCGCTGTCCATCCAGATTTCTATTGGTGTTTCATCAGGGTCTTTTAGTATTTCAATTTTTTTATTTACCCCCACACCAAAGTCTTTGGTGTGGGGGTTTGCAGCGCGCAGGACGTTATCCGCAGCTTTGTTCAGCAGCAACTTTATGTCGTAATACCTGTGATTGTCTTTAGCAGGTTTTGCGAGATATAGAAGGTTATCCGCCACTTTGTTCAGACGGTCAATCTCCTCAAGCATTACAGAGGTGTATTTTTTTGCATCGCTGCCGCTCTCCGCCTTTTCAGCCATAAGCTGAGTCAACCCTTTTATGGATGCAAGCGGATTTTTTATTTCATGGGCAATGACGGCGGATATGCCGCCAAGCACAGCCAATCTTTCCATTCTTTCCAATCCCTGAACCGCTTCATCTGATGCGCTGGTTTTTGCCGTTAAAAGACTCTGCTTTATGGCTGCAACAGCGGTATTAAAGCTTTTGCTTAAAGAGGCAAACTCGTTTGTAGCGCCTATATCTAATTCCTCTGCGCCCCCGCTTGCAATATTTTGCAAAGCGCCTTCCAGCCTTTTAAGCGGCCTGTTCAATGCAAATGCAATAATCAAACCGGCGGCTACGGCAATTGCAGAGCCTCCAAGGGTTGCGGTTTTTGCATACCATCGGAGATATTCAACTTCCTGTCTTTGCAATGCCGCGCCGTAAGGTAAGAGCCTGTCCATTGCCTCAATGATTGTAAGCCCCAGCCCGATTGCAAAAGAGGCAAAAAATACAGGCATAAAAAAATAGAGGCTGAGCCGAATGCCTTTTTTAGACAGCAATTTTTCCATTATCTTTTTACAATGCTCACTATGTCCCACATAGGCAGGAATATGGCAAGGGCAAGGAATAAGACCATGCCGAAGATGACGGTGAGAAGAACCGGCTCAAGAGTTGTGGTGAGGTTTCTTACGGTGGAGTCAACCTCCTGGTCATAATACTGGGCAACCTTTTCCAGCATCTCGTCCAGCGCCCCTGTCTCCTCGCCAACCCGCGCCATCTGCACAACCATGGGAGGAAAAAGACGGCTTCGCTCCATGAGATCCGACAGACTCTTGCCGCCTTTAATATCTGTTTCGATGTCTTTTATAGCCTTTGATATGAGTCTGTTGTCTACCACCCTTGATACTATATCAAGAGACTGAAGTATTGGAAGACCGCTCTTATAAAGTGAGCCAAATATTCTTGCAAAACGAGACATAGTAACCTTCTGGGAAAGGGGACCAAAGATTGGTATCGTAAGCTTAAATTTATCCCAATTATGGCGGCCCGGCGTGGTCTTTACATATAATTTAAAAGCTATGATAGGGGCAATAACAGCTATCACCGCTAAATACCAGTATGATGTAAATAAGTTTGATAGAGCAATCAAAATCCTTGTGGGCAACGGCAGCGGTACATTAAAATTGGCATATAGCGTTGCAAATTTTGGGACTACAAACCACATAAGAAAGATTGTTGCAGCAATTATAGCCCCTACAACTATCTTTGGATAAAGCGTCGCTGACTTAACCTTTGAGTTAATCTCCTGCACTTTTTCCTTCATGGCAGCCAATCTATCAAGGATATTGTCCAGTATGCCGCCTGCCTCGCCAGCCTCCACCATGCTGTAATAGGTTTCATCAAATACTTTAGGATGCCGTTTCAAAGCATTGGCGAAAGTTGAGCCTCCTTCCACATCCTCTCTAATGGTCTTTATAATATTACTTAATCGCTTATTGACCATTTGGGTCTCAAGGGTAAAGAGCGCCCTGGTTAAGGGAACACCTGCGGTGAATAATGTGGCTAACTGCCGGCTGAATAGTATTGTGTCTTGCGGGGTTATAGTCTGAAGCAGCAGGTTTATATCAGGAAGTTTTATGGCCTTTTTTGTCGGCTTTACAGATATGGGGATCAGCCCCATCTTGTCAAGATTTGTCTCTGCAGTTGCCCTGGTTGCAGCCTCCACGCTGCCTGTAACCAATGTTCCTGCCTTGTTTCTTGCCCTGTAAGAGAAGAATGGCATAGTTTTATAAGCAAGTAGACAGTAGACAGCATACAGTAGACGGAGAAAGATTGTTTTTCTGTCTACTGTCTACTGTCTACTTCCTACTGTCTACTGTCTTTATTCTATCTCCTGCGTTGCCTGTAAAACCTCTTCTATGGTCGTATATCCACGCGCAACAGCCCTTATACCTTCATGTCTTAATGTCTTGAACCCATTTTTAATAGCAGCATACAATATGGTATTTGTATCTTTCTTTTCCACAATCAATTTTCTGACTTCGTCATTTATAACTAAGACCTCGAAAATGCCAAGGCGGCCTTTCAGCCCGCTTCCTTTACATACTGCACATCCCTGCCCTTTGTAAAGGGTTGAAATCTTTTCCGAAGCAGGAATGCCTAATTCTTGCAGCAGGAGAGGAGAAGGTTCGTACTTCCCCTTGCACTTAGGGCATATACCCCTTATCAACCTCTGTCCCGCAAGGCAGATAATAGATGATGCTATAAGATACGGCTCTATACCCATGTCAAGAAGACGACTTATGGTGCCTACTGCATTGTTGGTATGAATAGTTGATATAACAAGATGCCCTGTGAGCGCGGCATGTATTGCAATTTCTGCGGCCTCTTTATCCCTTATTTCACCTATCATAACGATATCAGGGTCCTGCCTCAAGATATGGCGCAATGCAGTAGCAAAGGTTATGCCAATCTTTGTGTTTACCTGAACCTGATTGATTACTTTTAAATGGTATTCTATAGGGTCTTCCACCGTGACTATGTTCTTATCCATGGAGTTTATCATATTCAGGATGGAGTAAGCTGTAGTTGTCTTGCCGCTTCCGGTAGGACCGGTGAGGAGTATCATGCCGTAAGGCTTGTTAATCATCTTCTTTAATGCATCCAAGGTATCGTGGAGGGGCGTCAATTCCTCTAATTTCAGCAGAATGGCGCTCTTATTTAACAGCCGCATGACCACCTTTTCTCCAAACATTGCTGGAAGCGTAGAAACACGTATATCTATATCGCTGTTTCCAATCTTTATATTAAATCTCCCGTCCTGCGGAAGCCTCTTTTCAGCAATATCTAATCCGCCCAATATCTTCACCCTTGATATAACAGCAGGATGCAGTTTGAGAGAGAGATTAGACATCTCGTGCAAAATACCATCAACCCTCATCCTTATCCTTAAAGTGTCCTCATCCGGTTCTATATGGATATCGCTCGACCTCTCCCCCACTGCCTGAGATATCATTAAATTTACAAGTTGAATTACTGAGGCCTCGCCGGCAATCTTTTCCAGCTTTTCAGGCATTTCCTCTTCGCCCTTGAGCAGTTCTATTTCTGCGCCTGCAATGCCTTTTGCAACCTCCTCTATAGAGCCAGCGATACCGTAGTACTGACCTATTGCCCTTTGAATCTCTGCTTCGGTTGCTGCAGATGGCAATATCTGACAGCCGCTGACCTTTTTAAGGTCATCTGTTGCAAATACATCCAGAGGGTCAAACATGGCCACTTTGAGATTATTGCCTTCTTTTGCAAACGGAATCACCATATATCTTCTTGCCAAAGCCTCTGGTATAAGCTTGATGACATGAGGCTCTATAATTAAATCTTTCAAAGATATATATGGGATATTAAATTGCTGCGCCAGCGCATGTCCAATATCTTCCTCGCTTACTATACCCAAATTAACCAAAGTGGCGCCAAGCCTGGCACCTCTCTTTTTGCTTAGATTTAAGGCCTCCTCAAGCTGTGCCTTTGTAATGAGGCCTGCCTCAATCAGTATCTCTCCTATCTTTTTAACCTTCCTTATTACGGCCATAAAACCTCTAAAAATCGTTGTCTCACGGTCTCATGCTAATTTGTCAATAACGTATACTGGTTATAGGATTTTGTCAGCCCTTGACAAATTATCCGCTTTGCAAATTCTTTGCAAAACAGTGCAGTGTTTTACAAAGAGTAAAACACATAATTTGCCAAGGGTCAAATAAAAAAGGCCGTACACAATCAGCAATAAGCCTTTCAGAGGGCGGGAGAAAATTTCTTTTCTATGATCACTCGCATCTGTCCAAAATAAGTTTTCTTAGACAGCATATGGCAGATTAGAAGGGGGGTGATTACATAGTGTGCTGTTTTGAACCTGCGGGAGCAGGAATCAGGTGTTAATCCTGGCATTATAATACCAGAACCGTAGATTTTTCAAATCCCATAATCTCGGTAAGCCTTGAGATACAAACTTCAAACTATCTTTACTGATTATGGCACTGTTGGCAGGTATCGCGCATCATTGTCCCATTTCCTCCAGAATAACTTGTACAACTGCCGGTACATGTCAGGGGATCTCCAAAGAGAAGATTAGAATGCCTGTTTGCTCCTCCAGAACCATGCGCCCTGTGGCAGGAAAGACAAAAGGGTTGATTGTTACCAAGAGTCCCATCGGGGTCAACAATCCGCGGTCTCCAACTGAGGGCCGATGCCCAGTTGTTATAGTCTACGTGAAGGTTTGTGCCAGCCTGGCTCATAGTAATGTCCCTTGTTGGATGTCTTCTCCATGGGTTTCCTGCGTTGTTATCTCCCAAACCTCCTCCACTTCCGCCCATTTCTGCTGCATTCTCTCCATCCGCGTAATGAAATTTATCTAGGAAAAAATAATTGCCCCTCTGCGCTGCCATACTCTTCGAATCGGGTCAATCCATTGTTATTTTTATCATAGATGACAAACCCTTTCAACGAATCCACTATCCACAGGAGGCCGTTCTTGTCTACCATTGCAGATGTAGGAAGCCCTAACGTTCCACCATAATCCTGCACCCCTTCGAAAGCCATAATGAAATTTCCTTGTTTATCATAGACCTGAACTGCACGGCCGCTGAAAGGCGTTATCAGATAAACCCTGTCTTTTAACACTGCAACCCCCGCAAGCGAGAAAACCCCTTTGCCTATTACGCCAACAAACCTGTCCTGGCTATCAAAGACAAGGCAGTTGGTTTGAGCCTTATTTTAATGACATATATACTGCCATCTTCATCAAGAACCAGCCTTCCCGGAGAAAAGGATGCGCCTTCAGGAGGAGCAACTCTTGCCATTGCTTCTCCCCTGTAATTAAATACCTCTATATATGGTTTATCCTCTTGAGCAAGATAGATCTTGTTGTTTTTAACAACAAGATCAAATGGATTTGAAACACCATGGACCTTGCCAAATTTGAAAAGTGGATTACCCTTTAAATCAAAGATGAGGACTTCGCTTCTGCCGCTGTCAGCCAGATACACCTCTCCACGCCCCTTATCTACAAAGACTCCCATTGGGGTATTAAGCTTATCCTGATAGAATTTATCGATGGTAAAAAGAAATTTGAGAACAGGGGCATCTGCGGCATAGACAGAATTTGCCATTAAAATTGCCGTATACCCTACTAAAAAAGTCTTGAGTATTTTTTGCATATCTTTAATTTTAAGCAAGCGACATAAATAAAAAAGAGACCTTTCAGATTTTCAATTTGCGGCCATTCACTATAACTCAACCCCCTCTAACTTTAATAAATGCCTTTTGAGCCACAATCCGCCGCTAAAGCCGCCGAGTCCACCGTTGCTTGCTATTATCCTGTGGCAGGGGATAATAATCAGCAGATCGTTTGCGCCGCATGCACTGCCAACCGCTCTAACAGCCTTTGGCATGCCAATCTTTTCTGCAACTTGTTTATATGTTAAAACCTTGCCATAAGGAATGTCTGATAAAACACGCCAGACCTTTTTTTGAAAATCCGTGCCTCTGAGGTTAATTTTATATCTGAATGATATAGGTTTTCCTGAAAGGTATTTCAAAATACCATTTTTGATGTCGCTAAAATACATATCATCTTTAACAATACTGCTGATTTCTGACCGCTGACTCCTGACTTCTTTTATAAATTCCTTTTCATTCCTATACCCCCAAGATGCCCTGCATATACCTTTCGATGTCGCTGCCAGATATATTTTGCCGATGGGTGTGGAAAATGAAGTATAGTAAATCATAAAATCAAAAATTGTAGTTGCCGATTCATCAACCTCCCCCTGCCCCCCTCATAGAGGGGCTAAAGGGGGAAGCACCCATAAATGGGCAACCACCTCTTACACCGCTTCTATGTATAAATGTTTTCCTTGCCTATTTTTAAGCATTTTTAAGAGATTTCTTTATCTCATACGGTTCAAGATGAACAACCACATCCACTACCTGAGGCATCTCATGTTTTATCTTTTTCTCAACCTGAGAGGCAATTTCATGGGCGTCCGCTATGCTCATCTCCGGCAGCACAAGCAAGTGGCAGTCCACATGAATGGCATCGGCCCTTCCTCTCACCCTCATACTGTGGCACTCTTGAACGCCTTCCACTGCCATAGCAATGGCTTCTATCTTTGCCACATCGCCTGTCAAAAGCGGCGAGGCATCAGCCAATACATCAGACGCTTCCTTTATTATATGGTATCCTACATAAGCTATCATGCCAGCAATTAAAATTGAGGCTATGGAATCCAAATAAGGATACCCCAGCCGCATCCCCGCAAGGCTGCTCAAAACAATAACAGACGCCATAAAATCGCTTACGGTATGTTTTGCATCCGCCACCAAAAAATCGCTTTTAAGGTTTTTGCCTCTCTTGTATTCATAGACAATAACAAACAGATTAATTCCCATAGTGATAATGACTACGGCGAAACTGAGGTTCGCAATAATCAATGGTTTCGGGTTTAATAAATTTTGGACCGCCTTTTGAAGTATCTCTATGCATGCCAAAAAAAGGAGGGTGGCTATTCCCACGGTTGCCATGGTCTCAAATTTCTTATGGCCATAATGGTGGCTTTCATCAGGGGGTTTTGCAGCCAGCCACATACCGACAAGACCTATGACATTGGATGCCCCGTCAAACAGCGAATGGAAACCATCGGCCTGAATGCTGTTTATGCCGGCAATAGAGCCATATACTATCTTTACCCCTGCGACAAAGAGGTTCAGGATGAACGTTACCCATAAAACCTTTCTCACTTCTTTTGCGTAAATCATAATGGTAAAGACAAACCCCTATTCCCTGCATTTAGTATTTACTAGCCCCAAGTCCCAAGCCTATGTCTTTCAATCTGCCGTTTAAGACCCTTTTCAAAAACCGCCCTGTGTATGACGACTCCATCCCCGCAACTAATCACGATGGTGTTTCCTGCTGAGCGGAGTTCCTGCAATACATCCAGCAGTTTTTGTATGTCCGCAAAATGCAGGCCGGTTGTGGGTTCGTCGAGGATGTAGATTGTTCTGCCGGTCGCGCGTTTGGAAAGTTCTTTTGCGATTTTGATTCTCTGCGCCTCGCCGCCGGAAAGGGTTGTGGCGGATTGGCCAAGTTTTATATACCCGAGTCCAACATGGTCAAGGGTGTGCAGTTTTTCCTTTACCGGAGGGATGTTCTCGAAAAAGCGGAGCGCCTCGCTTACAGTCATGTCCAGCACATCCGCGATGCTTCTGCCTTTGTATTTGATGTCCAGAGTTTCGCGGTTATACCGCTTGCCGCCGCATGCCTCGCAGGTTACATACACATCAGGCAGAAAGTGCATCTCCACTTTTATCAGGCCGTCCCCTTCGCAGGTCTCGCACCTTCCCCCTTTGACATTGAAGCTGAACCTGCCCGGCTTGTATCCGCGCATCCGCGCCTCGGGCAGTTCCGCGAACAGGTCGCGCACGGGCGTGAAAAGGCCTGTGTAGGTGGCCGGGTTGGAGCGCGGGGTTCTGCCGATGGGCGATTGGTCAATGTCAATCACCTTGTCTATGAATTCAAGGCCGAGGATATTGTCAACCTCTCCGGCGCGCTCTTTGGAGTGATACAATCTCTGGGCAAGGGCTTTATACAAGGTGTCTATGACTAAAGTGCTTTTGCCTGAACCGGAAACTCCGGTAATGCAGGTGATAAGGCCGATGGGGATTTTCGCCGTAACATTTTTTAGATTATTCGCCTTTGCGCCTTGGACGGTTAAAAATCTTCCGTCCGGTTTTCTCCTTTCAGAAGGCACCGGAATTTCCAATTTCCCGCTCAGATATTTTCCGGTCAGGGATTCTTTATGCGCTATAATCTCATCGGGCGCGCCTGTTGCCACAACTCTTCCGCCGCCCTCTCCCGCGCCAGGGCCCATATCAATCACATAGTCGGCTTCCAATATAGTCTCCTCATCATGCTCAACCACAAGAACGGTGTTGCCGATGTCTCTGAGCCTTTTCAAGGCATCAAGGAGCCTTTTATTATCCCTCTGGTGCAGGCCGATGGACGGCTCGTCCAGAATATACAAAACCCCTACGAGACTTGAACCTATCTGGGTTGCAAGCCTTATGCGCTGGCCTTCGCCGCCGGAGAGCGTGGCCGCAGACCTTTCCAGGGTAAGATAATCCAGCCCCACATTTATCAAAAATCCGAGCCTCTCCGCTATCTCCTTCAAAACCCTCCGCGCTATCTCCGCCTCGGTCTTGCCTAATTTCAGCCCCTGAAAAAACCGGTGCGCTTCCTTGATGGACATCCGCGCAACATCATCTATGGAGCGGCCTTCTATCTTTACAAAAAGAGATTCCTTTTTTAGTCTCGAGCCGCTGCACACAGGGCATGGTTGGGTATTCATATATTGGGACAAATCCTCCATCACGCCGGACGACTCTGTCTCGTGATACCTTCTCTCAAGATTTTTCAGGACTCCTTCAAAGGGCTTTTTGTAATAGTAGCGGCGCTCGCCTTTTTCATAATAAAATTCCACATCTTCATCGCCGGAACCGTAGAGCAGAACATCCTGAATCTTGTTCGGCAAATCCTTGAACGGCGTATAAATGTCAAAGCTGAAATGACGGGAAAGCGCGTCAATCATCTGATGAAAATAGACGGATGATTTCTTGCCCCACGGAGCTATCGCCCCTTCACGCAGAGAAATCTCTTTATTCGGCACAACCAAATCAGGGTCAAAATAGAGCTTGCCGCCGAGGCCGTTGCA
>JACPZB010000021.1 GCA_016195725.1 Deltaproteobacteria bacterium
ATTCGGCGTCCTGAGTTTTTCTTTAATTATTTCTATGTAATCAGCCGTTTCCTCATACCTTACCGACTTCCTTATCTCAAAGCCGTAGCTTCCTATCTCAAGAGACCTCATGGCCTTTTGCAGAGATTCTTTAAATGTTCTGCCTATTGCCATTACTTCACCGACAGACTTCATCTGTGTTGTCAGTATTGCGTCAGCCTGCGGAAATTTTTCAAATGTGAACCTTGGAATCTTTGTCACCACATAATCAATGGTCGGCTCAAAACACGCGGGCGTTTTTTTCGTTATGTCATTCGGAATCTCATCAAGCGTATAACCAACAGCTAATTTTGCAGCAATCTTTGCAATAGGAAAACCAGTTGCCTTGCTGGCAAGGGCGGAAGAACGAGAAACTCTCGGATTCATCTCAATGACATACATCTTGCCGTTGTCAGGGTTCACAGAAAACTGAATATTTGAACCGCCTGTATCAACACCAATCTCCCTTATAATCTTTAGCGCAGCATCCCTCATTATCTGATATTCCTTGTCTGTAAGGGTCTGTGCAGGTGCAACCGTTATAGAATCACCAGTATGAACACCCATTGGGTCAAAATTCTCAATTGAGCATATAATCACAACATTGTCTTTATTGTCCCTCATAACCTCAAGTTCATATTCTTTCCAACCTATAACAGATTCTTCAATCAGAATTTCGCTGTAAGGGCTTGCATCCAGACCATACTGAACCATTTCCTTAAATTCTTCTGCGTTGTAGGCAATACCTCCTCCTGTTCCGCCCAATGTAAAGGAAGGTCTTATAATAAAAGGGTAACTCATTGTTTCTGCTATACTGATGGCATCAGATAATGTCTTTGCATAGCCGCTCCTTGGCACCTCAAGGCCGATTCTTTCCATAGCTTCTTTAAAAAGTTCTCTGTCCTCTGCCTTTTTTATTGCAGAAAGTTTTGCGCCTATCAACTCAACCCCGTGTTTTTTCAAAACACCCGATTCTGCAAGAGATACAGCAATATTAAGCGCTGTCTGACCGCCCATTGTCGGCAAAAGAGCATCGGGCCTTTCCTTTTCAATTATCTTTTCAACTACATCAGGTATAACAGGCTCAATATATGTCCTGTCTGCAAGACCAGGGTCTGTCATTATTGTTGCAGGATTTGAGTTTATAAGTATCACCTCGTAACCTTCTTCCTTCAAAGCCTTACAGGCCTGGGTCCCTGAATAATCAAATTCGCAGGCCTGGCCTATAACAATAGGACCGGCTCCAACGATCAGCACCCTTTTTATGTCCGTTCTCTTAGGCAAGATAATCTCCTTCTCAAGTAGCCGCAGGCTTTAGCCTGCGTCAAATAACGCAACCTAAAGGCTGCGGCGGCTGCTATGCAATGAGTCCTTCCTCCATCAGAGTATAAACTTTTCTTATATCAATATTTGAACATCTACCCCACACTGTTTTTAGTTTTCTGAACTTTCTAATTAAATAGGTAAAATCCTCCACCCCTTCTTTTCTTGCCTCTTTTGCCTTTGCCTTTATAATGTAATAAATATTTTTAGGGTAAAAACAGAATGCACCTGAAAATCTATAGCCTCCTTTGAATGATAGAAGCCTGGCCTCTATTACATCCCCCTTTTCCAATAATGCCCGATGGGCATCAGCTATTATATATCTGTTCTTAGTAAATATATTTTTCACTCTAATATTGGTGGAGACCTTTGTTATGCTAAAAATAGAATGTATGTTATTTGCAAAGTCCAAATATATCTTTCTATCTTCCTCTGAGAGATTATAATTTTTTAGAAACGACATGAGTGGTGTTAATCTGTCAGCTATTTGAGGCCTATCAAAAATATACCAGTCAAAAAATATATCCAATACATCTTCAAACCCTTCCACCTCATTACCCAGCTCTCCTCCGACGGCAACAAACTCCTGCTTTGCCTTTTTAATCTCCGCATCATATTTCTCGCATATAAAAGCTGTCTTCAGCCTTTCTATATACTCTTGAAATTCCACTTACCCTCCATCATATCTGTAAAACGTTTAAAGAGATAAGAAGAATCGTGCGGCCCCGGAGACGCCTCCGGATGATACTGAACAGAAAATAGCGGCAACTTTGTATGCGCCAGACCTTCAACGGTTTTATCATTTAGATTTATATGTGTAAGTTCTGCTATTCTGTTTAACGAATCCACATCAACAGCAAAACCGTGATTTTGCGATGTGATTTCAACCTTTCTTGTTGTCAAATCCATAACAGGCTGGTTTCCGCCGTGATGGCCGAACTTTAATTTATATGTCTTGCCGCCCAGCGCAAGTCCGAGTATCTGATGGCCGAGACAGATGCCAAATATAGGCTTCCTGGCAACCAGCTTTCTTACATTTTCAATACCATAAGTAACTGCATCCGGGTCGCCAGGGCCGTTTGAAAGGAATATGCCGTCGGGGTTCATCTTTAAAACATCTTCAGCAGATGTGGAAGCAGGCACAATCATCACATTACAACCAACATTAACAAGATTTCGCAATATGTTGAATTTTATGCCGAAATCGTAGGCGATAACCTTAAATCGTGGTTCTTCGTAACCTTTCTCCAAATCCCAGAGTCCCTGATTCCACTTATAAGGCTCTTTGCAAGTTACTTCTTTTGCCAAATCAAGCCCTGCCATTGAAGGGAACTCCTTTGCCTTTTTCACAAGCCTTGTCGGATCCAAATCACCCGTTGAGATAACAGCATTCATAGCGCCATTGTCCCTTAAATACCTCGTCAGCGCCCTTGTATCTATCCCTTTTATGCCGACAACTTTATTCTTTTTCAGATAGCTGTCCAATGTCTGCTTTGACCGCCAATTGCTCGGATAATCGCAGTATTCTTTGACGATAAAACCCTCAAGCCAGAGTTTATTTGACTCCAAGTCCTCTTCGTTTATCCCGTAATTTCCAATCTGCGTATATGTCATGGCAACCATCTGGCCTTTATATGACGGGTCGGTAAGAACCTCCTGATACCCGCACATGGAGGTATTAAAAACCACCTCACCTATGGTCTCCCCCTCTGCGCCAAAAGAATACCCCTCAAACACAGTACCGTCTGAAAGGGTAAGGGTTGCTTTTTTATTTTTAGATAATGACATATGATCAATCATTCCTTCCTTTAGGCTTTTTGTAGTTGCCCATTTATCGGCGTATTTTATAATGCGCCCCTAAATGGGCAACAAGCTACTGGTTAATTCTTAACATACAAGCCGCACTTCATCTCAGCACCTTCCGGCAAACCTCCTGATATGCCTCTTCAATCTTTCCTAAATCTCGCCTGAACCTGTCCTTGTCCATCTTCTCATTTGTCTCCTTATCCCAGAGTCTGCATCCGTCCGGGGTTATTTCGTCTCCGAGAAGTATCTGCCCTTTGTGCCGTCCGAATTCAAGTTTAAAGTCCACAAGGGTTATGCCCCTTTCATCAAAAAACTTGGAAAGATAGCCGTTTATCTCAAGAGCCATCTCTTTTAATATATCCACCTCAAATTTTTTGGCAAGATTAAATGCTTCTATGTGATAATCATTTATCATGGGGTCGCCGAGCGGGTCGCTTTTGTAATAAAATTCCAGAATAGTTTTTTTGAGCGGCGTCCCCTCTTCAACACCCATCCTCTTGGCAAGGCTTCCTGCGGCTATGTTTCTTACAACAACTTCTATGGGGATTATCTCCAGCCTCTTCACCACCATCTCCCTGTCAGACGACCTTTCAATAAAATGCGTTGGGATGCCTTTGTCTTCCAAATATTGAAAGAGCCTGGATGATATCTTGTTATTCAATATCCCCTTTCCCTGGATAATCCCCTTTTTCTTGCCGTCAAACGCCGTGGCCTCATCCTTAAAATATTGTATCAAGAAATCAGGATTATCTGTAGTATAAAGAATCTTTGCCTTGCCTTCATAAATTTTTTCAAGACGTTTCATCAATAAACCTCCTATAAATACAAGCTATAGGCGCTGGGTTATAAGGCTATGGGTTATCTTACTTTATCTACTTTATCTATTGCCTATCGCCTTCCTCTTTCACATACACCGTTCTTGCCGGATAAGGTATCTCAATTGCCTCTTTTTCGAACCTCTTTTTTATCTCTGTATTTATCTGATCAAGGGCAACTCCCAACCGGAAACAGTCCGCCACCCAAAAGAACATCTGAATATTTAAAGAAGATTCTCCAAATTCAAGGAAAAGGGCAACCGATTGCAAACAATAAGTTGCTATTCCCTATTTTCTTCAAATTACCAAAGTCTGACTTAATCTTTTTAATTAGATCATCAGTAATAATATTTGACATTTTTATGAGACCTCAAAATATAATCCATTTCCTTTAGCAATGGCGGCAACTTGCCCGCATTATCCAGTTTTGTTACATCAAATTGATTTTTAAAACTTGCCCCGCTTATTGCTTTAACAAGGTTATTATCAAAAGACAAGCCCTTGCTCTTTTTTTCCAATAAGCTCTCGTAATATTTGTTCCAATACCTGAGCCTTTTTACTCACTCGTTTAGCCATATTATGACACCTACCATAAGCAATGAATTTTATTTCTTTATCGTGCTTTTAAATCAATTTTTAAACACCTTCTTAAACACATACCCCACATTCTTCACATACCTTGAAATATCAAAACATGCATCAATCTCTTTTTTTGAAAGCCGCGCCGTCACCTCTTTATCTTTGAGCAAGAATTCTTTTAGTCCCTTAACCCCTTGACCCCTTGACCCCTGCATTTCTTTCCAGACCTTCATGGCATTTCTTTGAACCATTTGATACGCATCTTCTCTTGTAACGGCTTTTTCTGTAAGGGCGATGAGAACGGTCTGAGAAAACAGAAGGCCTTTTAGTTTATTCAAGTTCTCCTTCATATTTTCAGGATAGACAACCAGATCCCTGATGAGTCCGGTCGCCCTTGTGAGCATAAAATCCACAAGAATAGTGGCGTCCGGCGCAATGACCCGTTCAACTGAAGAATGGCTTATGTCTCTTTCATGCCATAGCGGAATATTTTCCATTGCTGCATTTGCATATCCGCGCACAAGGCGCGCAAGGCCGGTGAGGTTTTCGGATAGAACAGGGTTTCTCTTGTGAGGCATGGCTGATGAGCCTTTCTGCCCCACAGTAAACGGCTCTTCAGCTTCCAACACCTCTGTACGCTGAAGGTGTCGTATCTCCACAGCGAATTTCTCAATGGATGTAGCGATAATGGCCAGTGTTGTAAAATATTCTGCGTGTCTGTCCCTCTGGATAACCTGCGTTGAGATGGGCGCGGGCTTGAGTCCAAGCTTTTTGCAAACATATTCCTCAACAAATGGCAGGACATTGGCGAATGTGCCCACTGCGCCGGATAGTTTGCCATATGAAATAATCTCCCTTGCCATCTGCATCCTCGTAAGATTTCGCTTCATCTCCTCATACCAGAGCGCCATCTTGAGCCCGAAGGTTATAGGTTCCGCATGGATGCCGTGGGAGCGGCCAATCATCACGGTATCTTTATGCTCAAATGCCCGTTTTTTGATCGCCTCCATCAATTTCTTTATATCTGCGATAATCAAATCTGCTGCCTCCCTCAAAAGCAGGGCAAGGGATGTATCAAGGATATCCGAGGAGGTAAGCCCCCTGTGGATATATCTTGAATCAGGCCCGACAAACTCTGCAACTGATGTAAGAAACGAAATCACATCGTGCTTTACCGTTTTTTCAATCTCATCTATTCTCTGAATATTGAAATCAGCCTTGGCCTTGATGTTATCCAGCGCATTCTTTGGAATCTCCCCCAGTTTTGCCCATGCCTCGCACGCGGCAATCTCCACCTCAAGCCATTTCTTGAATTTATTCTCCGGCTCCCAAATTCTGCTCATCTCTTTCCTTGAGTATCTTTCAATCATAAAAACTTCGCAAATATAAATAACAGGCTATGGGCGATAGGTTATAGGAAAAACCTTGCCTATCGCCCATCACCTATTGCCATTTTAATGGAGAAATTTCTCAATGGTAAATACCATGATAAATCCTGAAATAACTGACATTATCACCTTTATATTAAATTTTTTATGCGCCTCAAGCAATAAATCGCCTACGCCTATATAAATAAATGCGCCGGCAACAAATGCAATAATAGGTTCGTAAAATATGGAAGGTATATAAACTGCGGCATAGGCGCCAACGGGATAAGAGATTGCGGCATACAAGATAGGAAACAGCATTTTCTTGGTGCTGTAACCAAGGTTTTTCATAAGAAGAGTTGCAGTCACATCCTGCGGTATCTCATGGATGATTACAGCAACGGTAATAATAAGCCCCAGATGCGGATTCGTCAGGTATCCAACAGTTATGGCAATGCCATCCACGATATTATCCATAGCCATGCCAAATATGGAAACCATGTTCATAGAATGCCGCTCGCACTCCATCTCGCCGCATGAATGGAGCACAGTAAGCTTCCCAATTATATAGAAGCAGAGAAACCCCAAGGCCAATATCCATGCATCTTTCTTAAGATTTGCCTCAGGAAGGATGTCCAAAAGAACTGTGGCAATAACTACGCCGGCGGCAAAGGCAATAATATATCGGATGCCCTTGAAATCTATATAGAGCGGAAGAAGTCCTGCGATAAGCGTTACCATGCCGGTTAAGAGGCCGTATACCACATACATTTCAATCATAGATTCTGCCGCCAACCTTTTTACACCTATTCTTTATAACAGTTGAGAGACAGATACAATAACTCAATTGTCTAACAGGGTGTTAAAAAAGTGTTTTTTGGGTGTCATTACAAGGAGCATTAGCGATGAAGCAATCTCTAACTAATTGATTTTTATAGAAGCGATATTGCTTCCCCTGCACTTTGTTCAGGGCTTTGCCTCACACACTCGCAATGACCCTCGTTTGGGTTTTTCAACAACCTGCTAATAAAACTAAGTAAGTTACAGACTGGTTTATTCTTTTTTTGGAGCGGGCGAAGGGAATCGAACCCTCGTATGAAGCTTGGGAAGCTTCCATTCTGCCATTGAACTACACCCGCAAGCGTTTAACGCCTAAGTATTTGAAAAATAGCGGTTTTTTATTTTTTGTGCACAAAATTATTGCTCCGTAACTAAAAACTGGTCTTTTTTATACTACACCAGAGTATAAAAGTCAACCCTTGACAAATTACCGCTTTGTTTATGACAAACCAGCCTCATGTTTTGCTTTGGCAAAACAGATGGGTCAAACCTTCTGTGTTTTCTGCGCTCTCAGGTTAAAACAACATCCTTTATTCCCCTTCTGATTCTTCCAGCCAATTATTTATAAATTTAACAGCATCTCGTTTGCTTTTTACAATCCCCTCACCTTCAACCTCTGCTAATTTATTCAATATTCTTCCCACTATCACGCCTTCTGGAATGTTAAAAATATCCATGACCTCTTCTCCATTCAATATAGGTTTCGGCTTTTTTACTGAATAAACTTTGTAGTAAAAACCAATGAGGTCTCTTACGAGGGATGCAAGCTCTGGATCGTCTCCATCTCGGGTAGCTCTGGCGTCTGCGAAGGCAAGCAAAAGGAGAAGAAGGCCGTCGCCTCCGCCCATGACTCTAAATAGATGTGCCTTTGACCTGTTCGTTGGCTTGTCAAAGGATGCCAGATTAAAAACCCGGTGGTGATTTCTGCCAAGCCTTGCAATAAGCCCAATAGCGGCCCTGCTTAGCTTAAGACGTTTTCCTATCCGTTTACTAATAATTTCTCCTTCTCCTTCGTGACCTATAAATCTTATTCTGTCTTCTTCTCTTTTCATTGTTACTGCTTTTCCAACATCATGGAGGAAAAGGGCAATTTTAAATAGCCCTCTTTTAGCAATATTCCCAAAGGTTATTTCAAAATAAGCATAAAGATTATCAGCAAATTCTGGCGCAAAGGCATTCAGGTTGTTGTAAAGATTTTCTCCCTGTTCTAATGTCTTAAGTGAATGGGATAGAAGATTATAATCTTTCAAACTCTCCCAATTCCTAATTTCGGGTATAATTTCACGGAGCAAAGAAAGTTCATGAAGTTTTTTTACATAATAAGCCGCCTCAGAGCAATAAAGTATAAGAAAAAATTCATCCCGTATCCTCTCCCACGAAGATTTGGGCAGGAGATTGGCTTTTGCTTGTATATATTTTTCTGTTTCTTTATCTATTTTTAAGTTGTATTGTGCAGAAAGCCTTACAGCACGAAGTAATCTTAATGGATCCTCATCAAAAATCTCTGGCTTAAGCATTCTTATTATTTTATTTTCTGCATCGTTTATGCCCTTGAAAATGTCTATTATCGCCGCATCCTTCTTTTTAAAAAGCGCATTCATATCCACTGACAAGGCATTTATTGTAAAATCTCTACGGCTGAGATCTTCCCATATGTCTTTTCCTTTGCGCTGCGAAATGTCAATATTGAACATGCCATCTCTATGTTTAACATTAACCCTGTATGATTCAAGTTTTTTGTCAAGCAGGAAGGGACTTCCCTTAAGTCTGCCTGCAATGAGATTGGCCGTTTCCTTAACCTTTCCATCTAATACAATATCATAGTCAAAACCCAATGGCCTTGATAGAGCAAGATTGCGCAGTACTCCCCCTACAAGGTATGCCTCTGCTTTTACAGCATTGACACCATCAAAAATGGCGCGGAGGATTGATTCATTCTTTAACTGCAATATTGCATCAGTCTTCATTACTTATTAACCTCTGCAAAATAAAAAGGCCGACTAAGGCGGCCTTGAAAATGGTTTATACTAATATCATCTATCACAAGAGTTCAATCTCAATCATATTATCTCGTGATGGAATAGCCTCTGTCTCATCGCCCTTCTTTGTTTTTTTTATCAACCTATTCACTTTAGAAGCAACCTCTCTGAATGTTTTGTCCGTCTCATATACAGATTTAAATACCTCTACTGCCTCATGGCTGTTTCCAGATGCTTCATAGGCTAATCCAAGTTCATACATAAGCCCTTTTCTTTCCTCATCGCTCCTTCCGCCAACCTTTAGCCCTTTTAAAAAATTGCTGATAGCCTCCTGATAATTTCCTTTTGCCATGGAACTCAAACCGAGGCGGTTATAGCAATCAAATTCAAATGACGGATCTTTCAAGGCAATCTTAAATTCTCTCATCGCATCGTTGTAAAGTTCCATCTCCATATATGCAATACCAAGGTTATAATGGGTTTCACTGTTCTCCTTGCTTAACTGCTTTTCTACACCTTGCTTAAATTCTGTAAGGGTCTCTTTTCCCTCTGAACCAGATGTCCATGATTCTGTGAGAAAGCCCAGAGCCTCTTCCAGGCCTAACTCTAAAGAAAGATCAACATATCCTTCTTCAGGCGAGGATTCTAATTCGCCCATTACTCTAGACCCTTCGGGCATAAACTCTTCCAACCCCTCTAAACCATGGCTTTTTGCAGGTTCTTTAACTACCTTACTGGCCTCAATTTTTTCTACAACGGGAAGTTCTTCAACAGATTCAATATATTCATGGGAAAGTTCCTCTACAATCTCTTCAACATGAGCCTGCCCCTGATTGAATCCTTCAGGGGCGTGTTCCTCATGTGATGTAGGTTCTTTGATATCTATGAGCGGAACCGCTTCTCTTTTTTCCTTTTTGGCGGCAGCCTTAGCAGCGCTTATCTCAGGCATTTCTATAAGCAGCACATCTTCAATCTGTTTCGCATCTTTAGCTTCAACAGGTTTAGCCTCCTGCACAACTTCTATCATCTCTTTCCAAGGTATTAAAGGCTCTTCCTCTGTCTTAACAGCTGATGGCTCCTCTGGTGCCGCCTTAAGTTCTGAGGTTAAATCAACGCTGACTTCCGGCCACGATATGAGTGGTTCTTCTTCTGGTATTCTTTCTACAGAGGTGACTTTCTTAGCAGCTTCTTGAACTACCGACTTTCTGCCAATGGCGTCCAGGGCATCCTTATCATCAGGATAGAGGGCAAGTATTTTCTCATATATCTCTTTCCTCTTATCAACCTCGCCTTTTTCTTTATATAATTTTGCGAGTTCTTTATAATACCGTACAAGCTGATTGTTATCGCCCTTAAGCCTGTAGACCTCTGCAAGTCCTTCTACTATGTCTATATTTTGCCTATTATCAGCATATAACCCTTGATACAACTTTTCAGCCTTTTCAAGCTTGCCATCTTTAACAAGACTTTTAAACACCACTGTATACTCTGCCAAGGCATCCTTTGTAAATCCTCTTTTCTGATAATATTCCGATACCTTAAGCCTCACCCCTATATTTTGGGGGTCAGCTTCTATCATCTTTTTTAATACATCAAACGCTTCGTCAAACTTCCCTTTCTTTTCATAAAAGCTGACAAGTATGCTCAATTCTGCTATAGCATCTGCTATGAGTTTTTGCTTGGTATAAAGATCGGCAAGTTTGAAATGTATCTCCATAAGGCCTTCGTCTAACTTAAGAATCTGTTTATACACAGCAATGGCCTTCAGATAAAAACCCTTCTGGGCATGCAGCTTTGCTACTTCGCCATATTCCCTTATTGCCTCATCCCTCTTATTGACCTTTACATACAGGTCTCCTATTCTTAAACGAATTGTGGCATCCTTGGGGTCCTTTTCAAGCGCCCTTTTATATTCGGCAATGGCCTTGTCAAGATAACCCTTTTGGACTAATTTTTGCGCCTTATCTATAATTTTACTTTTTTCATCCATAAAGAATTTCCTCTCTATAATACACTGTCGGCAAAAAGTTTATGATCCAAAACCAACAAAGTTATGCATATTCCACATATTAGTTTTATATCTTTCTTCTATAAGTTTATCCCTCAAAGATACTTCATAAGGATTCAAGCCGCCCATAGTAAGATTGATATTCAAACCTTTTTTGATCTTCTCTGTTAAAATAGTTTTAAACGCATCTTTTTTAACGTTGCTATAAAGTCCAACCCATGCCATCCTTGATAGAGATTCTTTTCCAAATAACCGCAAAACTAATTCTCTATCTACGCCAAAAAGAATGGAGCCATGCTGCAGAAACGTCCTTTTAAACCTTCTCTGGGCGCTTCCAACCAATTTTTTGTTGTCTATAATAATCTCATACCTAGATGGAGAATGGAAGCAGGAAATTTTTCCATGTCCGTTTGCATCCTGTCCTGTATTAAATAGGGAGTTGCATCTTGCATCTTGCATTTTCGCTTTAACCCCAATTTCTTTCAATGCCTCAAGGAGGCATCCGCTTATTATCCTATATCCCCCAGATATGCCCTCTGCAAACAACCGCTCATTTTCACTGCAAATTATTGAATAGGTAATCTCATCACCATGCAGGACAGCCCTGCCGCCAGTGATGCGTCTGACAAAGGGTATACCTTCGCTTAAACAACTTTCAATAATATTATGATTAGTGTTTTGAAAACAACCAATGGAAAGTGTCGGAGGGTTCCATTCATACAAGCGTAAGGTAGGCGGGGAAAATCCTTGGCTGCGGCCAGCAAGAACAGCCTCATCTGTTGCCATGTTCTCCCAGCCGCTTTTAGGCTGGTCGATCAATAATCTCCAGCTATCCATAAATAAAACAAGTTATAGGTTTTTCCTATTACCTATCATCTCATACCTATTGCCTGTAGTTATGCAAACCTATTCAAAAAATTTATATCAACCCTGCCGGCAATAAAGTCGCTGTCGTTCATTATTTTTTTATGCAATGGAATATTTGTTTTAACCCCCTCTATCTCCATCTCATCTAATGCCATTGCCATTCTTTTGAGAGCCTCTGCCCTTGTATCCCCATGGACTATCAACTTGGCAAGCAGTGAATCGTAGTGCGGAGGAACTGTGTAGTTGCAAGATATCGCTGAATCAATCCGCACCCCAGGACCGCCTGGCATCTGAAGGCTTGTAATCTTGCCAGGAGACGGCACGAATGTATCAGGGTCCTCTGCATTTATCCTGCATTCTATCGAATGGCCTTTAAGTCTTATATGCTTCTGCTTAAATCTTATCCGTTCGCCTGTCGCAAGTCGTATCTGCTCCTTAATTATGTCTATTCCTGTTATCATTTCTGTTACAGGGTGTTCAACCTGAATCCTTGTATTCATCTCCATGAAGTAGTATCGCAGATTTTTATCTAACAGAAATTCTACTGTTCCGACATTTGTATAAGCTATTGCCCTTGCTATCTTAACAGCAGCCTCCCCCATTCCCCTTCTTAACCGTTCATCAAGAACAGGAGACGGCGCCTCTTCCAATATTTTCTGATGCCTGCGCTGAATGGAGCAGTCTCTTTCTCCAAGATAAACAACATTTCCATATTTGTCAGCCATAATCTGAATTTCTATATGCCGGGGGGCTTCGCAATATTTTTCAATAAAAATATCTCCGTTTCCGAATGCAGCCTGCGCCTCATTTTTGGCAGTATGAAATAGATTGCCAAAACTGGCTGGAGTATGAACCAGCTTCATACCCCTGCCGCCGCCGCCAACAGCGGCTTTTATAATTACAGGAAAACCTATTCTGCGCGCAATATCTACAGCATCCTTTTCATCCTTAATTCCAGCACTGCTCCATGGAAGGACGGATACTCTCAATCTTTCCACTTCCTTCTTAGCCTGAATTTTATTTCCCATAAGACGAATGCTGTTAGAGCTTGGGCCTATAAACTTTATGCCACAGTTTTCGCATATTTCTGCAAACTCAGCATTTTCCGCCAGAAAGCCATAGCCAGGATGTATGGCCTCTGCATCTGTCACTTCCGCAGCGCTAATGATGGAAGATACATTGAGATAACTGTCTTTGCTCTTTGCAGGGCCTATACAGATAGCCTCGTCAGCAAGCTTTGTGTGCAGGTTATCCTTGTCCGCTTCAGAATAGACAGCAACAGTCCTTATGCCGAGCTCTTTGCAGGCCCTGATAATCCTTACAGCTATCTCACCCCTGTTTGCGATAAGTATTTTGTGAAACATAGGTTTCATTAAAGGCAATAGGCTATGGACTATGGAACGATTACCTAATAGCCTATCGCCTATTACCTCTTTTAAGTTGCTTCTATAATAAATAACGGCTCACCATACTCAACAGGCTGGCCGTTTTCTATTAAAATAGAGATAATCTTGCCACCAAACTCAGATTCTATCTCATTCATAAGCTTCATTGCCTCTACAATGCATACTATTTGCCCCTTTTTTACAATATCTCCAACTTCTACAAATGGTTTGCTGTCTGGAGATGGCATCCTGTAAAAGGTGCCAACCATGGGAGAGGTAATTTGTTTTTGCTTGTCAGATTTAGAAGGCTCCGTTGTTTCCACTTTTTGCTCCTCTAATTGCAACTGAGGCGCCGCAGTAAGTGGCGTAACCAATGTTGGAGTTTTTACTATTGAGGCCTCAGAAGCAATACCTCTCTTTATTCTTATCTTCTCATTTGGCCTTTCAAGTTCAAACTCAACAACATCTGTATTGCTTAAAAATTTCACAATATCCTCAATTTCTTTAAAATCCATTTTAACCTCCCATCATCGTAAACTGTGAACTGTAAACTGTTTACTTTTTCAGTTGCCGATTTTCGTTTTACCGTTCACTACTTACAGTTTACCATTCACAGTCTTCATAATACCGCCATCTCCTTAGACATCTTTGTCAAAACTTTGCAACCATCCCGCGTAACCAAAACCATATCTTCAATCCTTACCCCGCCCCAGTCAGGAATATATATCCCGGGTTCTATGGTAAAAACCATCCCCTCTTCTATCGCGGCGTTATTATAAGGAGATATATTAGGCCATTCATGAACTGCGAGTCCTACACCATGTCCTGTGCCATGACCAAAATATTTGCCATACTCCGCAGCTTTAATAAAATCTCTTGCAACAGAATCTATATATGATGCCTTGACTCCTGGCCTAACAGCATCTATCGCATAATCATGCGCATCCTTAACTATCTGATATATTTTTTTCTGCTCCCTGCTTGGCTGTCCCACAACAAATGTACATGTCTCATCCGAATTATATCCTTGGTATGTTGCACCAAGGTCCACAATAACCATCTCAGATTTTTTTATCCTCTTATCAGATGCCTTGCCGTGTGGAAGGGCCGCTCTTATACCAGACGCAACAATTATATCAAAAGGAATATCTTCAGCGCCCATTTTTTTCATTGCCATTTCTATGGCGAGGGCTATATCACGCTCTAAAATACCCGGCATTATGCAATCTATCGCAGTCCTAAAGCCAACCGATGCCAGATCGATGGCCTTTCGTATTCTTTTTAGTTCGTCTTCATCCTTACTGCATCGTATCTTGTCAATATCATCAGGGGCAAGAAAAAACCTCTTTCCACGCAGCAAATTCTTCAGTTTATGATATGTATCGTACGTAATGCCTTGTCCTTCAAATCCTACAACTTTAGATTCCAACTCCTTGATTAAAGATGCGGTATCTTCAATCTGTCTTTTATATATCCTGACCTTTAATCCTACTATCTCATCCTTTGCCTGTGTAGCATATCTTGAATCAGTTAAAAAGAAGGCACGGTGGGGGGTTGCAATAATAACCCCGCTGCTTCCTGTAAAGCCGCTGAAATACCGTATATTCTCCAGTGTGGTAATAATTAAAGTATCTATCTTCCATGTATGCAGCCTTTTCTGAAGACTGTATAATCTTGATTTCAGAATCTGATTCCTTATTTAAAACTCCTTTCGTACACTGGCTACTGCCCTTTTTAATAAATACCGCGCCTTCCCCAAATTTTCACCGGGGCCAAGCACTATTGCCATAAAATAATCTTGATTTATAAGCCTCATTACTATCATAGAACCTTCAGCTGAGACGGACATCTCTTCTACATTGCCGAGCGCCAGCATAGAAGATGCGTTCTTTGCTTCACTCAATATTCTGGCATATTCCACACCTAAGGCATCCATATCATAGGCAGCACTGCCTTTTATATAGTTTTGGATTGCAATCCCATCCTTTGCCATGATAGTGCCTGCTACACCACCAGGCGCCTTATCAACCAGCTCTTTCAATATTTCTAAAAAGCCCATATCATGCCCTCCCTTTTTAAGCAAAACTTGATAAATTTTTATGGCATCTCTTTTAAGCCCCTGTCTCTCTAAGATTTCCGCCATTGTTAAAGTATAAAATTTATCATTATCCGGCAGCCATCCCTCGTTGTCATCACCCTCTTCTATAATCGCCTCCTCAACTGTCTCTCTCTCCATTTTTCCCCCTAAAAAGCATACCTGAGCTTATTTAGTTTAGAATCTCAGCCAAGTCAAGTGAAAATTCCTCGATGCTTAGTTGCCTTAAAATTACCCTGCCAATGTTTTCAACTAATACAAATTTTATTTTTCCACCAATTACCTTCTTATCTATCTCCATAGTTTTTAAAAAGTCTCTACCCAAAAATCTCTGCAAGGCAGCCAATGATAAGGCTGATCCATGCACGGGAAGTCCAATTTTCGTTATTAACCCCTCTATCCTCTCTACAACATCCTTACTGCACAAACCAAGTTTGAAAGACAGCCTTGCTGCTGCTGCCATGCCTATTGCAACTGCCTCTCCATGCCTCACCTCTTTGTACTTAGTCACAGCCTCTATCGCGTGACCGAATGTATGTCCGAAATTAAGTATTGACCTGATACCTGTCTCTGTTTCATCTTCCTCCACTATATCAGCCTTTATTTTACACGATATCTTTATTGCATCAATCAATTTATTGCCAAATCCAAGTATATCCTCATAGTTATGTTCCAAAAATGAGAAAAAGGTGTTGTCCCTGATAATACCATATTTAATTACCTCAGCCAAGCCTGCCTTTATATCCCTTTCGCCTAACGTCTTAAGAATATCCGCATCTATAAATACCATCTTCGGCTGGTAGAATGCGCCAATAAGGTTCTTACCCCTGGCATGATTCACTGCTGTCTTGCCGCCAACAGAACTATCAACCTGAGATAGAAGGGTTGTTGGAACCTGAATATATGGAATACCCCTCAAGTATGTTGCAGCCGCAAAACCGGCAATATCACCAATTACCCCGCCGCCAAGGGCAACAATAGGGTTCTGCCTTTCTATCTTATACTCAATAAGCTTATCATATATATGAGATACCCATTCAAGACTTTTATACTCTTCACCATCGGGAATATCTATCCTGTACGGCTCAAAACCAGCCTTGCTCAAACTGGAAAGCGTCCTGTCGCCATAAAGTCTTCCCACCGTGGGATTGGTAATACAGGCTGCCTTGCCTGACAAACCGTTTTTCTTCATCAGTTCTCCAATCATGTCAAGATTATTCCTCCCGATATAGATTGGATAGCTTCGCTCTCCAAGATTTACAGTAATTTGTTCCATAATTAGTAGGGCGGGCTACGCCCGCCGATTGATGGTGGGCATAGCCCACCCTACCTCACTATCTTTAAAAGCTCTTTTACCACATCACCGATGCTTTTTGCTGTTGTATCAATGGTAAAATCTGCCTTTTTATAAAATGGCTCTCTTACCTTCAGAAGGGCGGATATTGCCTCTCTTTTATCATCCTGAGAAATTAGTGGCCTTTCATCCCCTTTTCCTACCCTCGAAAAGATCGCATCAATCGAGGCAGTAAGACATATTATCGTCCCATTCTTCTTCAATGCCTCAAAGTTCAAGGGATTGACAATAGCCCCACCGCCGGTAGCAATTACCATACCCGTATGAGAAGATATATCATGTATCACTTTTGATTCCAATAGCCTGAAATATCCTTCGCCAAATTTTGCAAATATCTCATGTATGTTTATTCCAGCCTTTTTTTCTATTAAGTCATCGGTATCTATAAACTTGAGATTTAATTCTTTTGCAAGACGCCTTCCCACAGATGTCTTGCCAGTGCCCATAAAACCAGTAATAACAATGTTTTTCATAGAGCTACAGGCAATGGGCAAGAGGCGCGGATGGGCAATAGGTTTTTCCTATAGCCCATAGCCTATAACCCATAGCCTTGATTAAAATCTCCTCAAATACTCCAGATACCCCCGATAGTTTCTCTTTATCTCATCGACAGAATCACCGCCAAATTTATCTATAAAGACATTTGCTATCTCAAAGGCAACAACAGCCTCGCCAATCACAGATGCGGCAGGCACGGCGCATATATCAGACCGTTCTACGCTTGCCTGAAACTGCTTTTTTGTTTTTATATCCACTGACCTTAATGGCTTATAAAGCGTAGGAATAGGTTTCATTGCAGCCCTTAATATAATCGGTTCACCATTGCTCATGCCGCCTTCTATGCCGCCTGCATTATTAGTCTTTCTGTAAAACCTTGGTTCTATGGGCCAGAATAGATTTTCCTTCTGACTTCTGACTTCTGACTTCTGACTTCTGTAAAAAATCTCATCATGCACCTCGGAACCAAAACTTTCAGCTACGCCAAAACCCATTCCAATCTCAACCCCTTTAATTGCCTGAATACTCATAAGCGCCAATGAAAGCCGCGCGTCAAGTTTTCTGTCCCACTGGACATGGCTTCCAAGGCCTGGGGGAACGCCGGTTACGGCAATTTCAAATATCCCGCCGAGGCTGTCGCCATTTTTTCTTGCCATATCTATCGCCTTTCTCATCCTTTCTGAAATCTTTTTATCAGGACACCGAACATCAGATGCTTCCGCATTAAAAAAAATATCTTCTAACTTTGAACTTTGAACTTTGAACTTTGAACTTACTTCTACCCCGCCAATCCCAACTACCCAGCTCATCACCTTAATTCCGAATTCATCTAAAAATCTTTTGCATACAGCGCCAACTGCAACCCTTGCAGCGGTCTCTCTCGCACTGGAACGTTCAAGGATATTTCGGATATCGTAATGCCCATATTTCAAAGCGCCAGCTAAATCCGCATGGCCTGGTCTTGGTCTGGTCACTTCTTCCCCCCTTGCCCCCTTCCCCTTGCCCCCTGCCCCTCTATTCATTATTTCTTCCCAATTTTCCCAGTCTTTATTTTTTATGACCATCGCAATTGGAGAACCCATTGTTTTGCCCAATCTTACACCAGAGGTAATCTCTACCCTGTCTTTTTCAATTACCATCCTGCCGCCGCGACCATAGCCAATCTGCCTGCGGATAAGTTCTTTATTTATATCCCCTTCAGCCAAATTAAGATTTGCCGGCACCCCTTCTATGATACTAGTAAGAGATTTGCCGTGAGATTCACCTGCTGTCAAATACCTGAGCATACGAACTCCTTTGGAAAAATATATTTTTTCTGTCATTCCCGAAGCCTTTACCGGGAATCCAGATTTTGATTTTATCCGGCTCCCTGCCTTAGCAGGGACGAATATGGATTCCCGCTAAAAACATGCGGGAATGACGGGAAGGTATCGTATCATCTTATCAAAAAAAATGCACCCCTTTGGGTGCATTTAATGCTCGTATCATATCAATATCTTAACCTTATAACTCCACTTTACCCTTTACAATATTTGGCGTAATAAATATCAGAAGCTCTGTCTGGGAATCAGCTGTTGATTTATTTTTAAATAGCCACCCCAAAAAAGGAATATCCTTAAAAAATGGTATGCCGCTCGATGTATCGCTTTTATCCGCTACTACAATACCGCCAATAACTGCGGTTTCTCCGTCTTTTACAATTATCTCTGTTGACGCCTCTTTCTTGCTGATGCTCGGCGTTCCAGCGGCGCTCCTGAAAGAACCGATTGAATTTCTGCTTGCCTTTATCTTCATGCTGACGCTGCCGTCAGGGGTTATATGCGGCGTAACAGTCAACTCTAAGGTTGCGTCAATAAACTGCGTCTGCGTACCTGAAGAAGATGTTGTCTCAAAAGGCACAGAATCACCCTGTGATATCTTTGCCTCTTTATTATCCAGTGTCGTAATCCTCGGCCTTGATATCGTCTTGGTTAAACCATTTTTCTCGCCGGCTGATATGCGAAGATCCAAAAGAAACGGATCGCCCGTCAAAGTTCCAAATGAAAAACCCATTGCGCCTAATGCCCCGGCGGTACCTGCTGCAGGAAGGCTTACTGCATAAGTCGGCTGTGCTGAAAATCTCCCGCCTGAACCTATAAAGCCAGTTGGAGTCAATGTCTGCGGTGGTGAAGTACTGGTGCTGCCAAACGAGCTATTAAATGAGTCTGGGCTCCTTGTAGCTGTAGCCGCCCCCCATTGAACTCCAAGGTCTCTCGCAAAATTACTCTGAGCCTCTATAATCCTTCCCTCTATCAGCACCTGAGGCGTTTGTGTGTCCAATTTCTTCACCAAATCCACCGCCTTTGCAATATTGGCAGGAATATCTTTGATAATAAGGGTATTTGTCCTTGCCTCTACTGTAACACTGCCTCTGTCGCTTAACAAACTTTTAACCTGCGGCTCTAATTCGCTTGCCTTTGCATAACTTACTGAGAATAATTTTATCTCAAGATCCTCCAATTTTTCCTTTGCCTTTCTTGACGCAAGCAGTTCTTCGTTCTCTTGTTTTATCTTTGAGAGCGGCATAATTCTAACCACATTGCCTTCCTGCACCTTGCCAAGACCATTTGTCTTTAATATTATATCAAATGCCTGATCCCATGGGACGTCCACTAATCTTAACGACACCTTGCCTTTTACATCCTCGCCAGCGATAATGTTTAAATTGCTGATTTCTGCCATTAGTCGCAAGATATTGCTTATATCAGCATCCTTAAAATCTAAGGAAATCTTACGGCCCGTATAAATTCCCTCTTCCCTTTTTGCAACCTCTCCAGTCGGTTTTATCTCTTGTGCCGACACTTTCTTTGATGCTGAAACCTCTTCAACAGGTTTAGTCTCTGCCTCCTTTGGAACTGCCTGTGCTGCTGCAAGAAGTGGAAAATCCATCTCTATCCTTTCCTCTTCCTGGGAGATGTTATAGGCGGTTTTTTCCTTTAATTTTACAAGAATCCGAGCAGTTTTCGTCAATTCAGCAGGGGCTTGAAAAGAGCTTATACTCGCCACAGGCGTATTCAAGTCAGAGGTATCAAGTGTCCTTCTCAGCTCCTCCGCTATAGTGGCATTTTTAATATCTAATACAAGATTGACTTCATCTGCTGATTTTGACAGCTGGTATTCTATTTTTTTAGATGCAGTAACAACAAGTCTTGCCTTATCGGTAAGTTGTTTAAAGTCAACTGACTTTATTTCCGCATTGTCAGCCCTCTTAGGTTCTGCCGCAGGCATCGCAGAAGGTCCTGGAGCATAGGCTTCTCCAGTAGTGGTTGGTGTAATTGAAGTGGTTGGCATAGTTGTAACAGGTGTAGCAACTGTCTCAGGCTTTGCTGCCGCGACCCTTCCCGTAGTTATAACCAAAGACTCCTCAACTCTTTCGATGGTATAAGGGGGCAATGCTTTTTTGTTAGAATCAAAAACAAGCCTCACTTTATTTGGATGTTCGCCAATCCTCGCTCTTTTTATTTGAGAACTATTTATATTTAAACTATTTTTGGAAATCGAGCTTTTAACATTCCACACATCTACAACCAGCCTTGCCGGCTTATCTATGGCAAAGGCGTTGAAATCACCTATTGCGCCGTTACCAATAATCCTTATTATTGTTCCGCCATCTTCCTTCCTTGCCTCTATTCGCAATAGCCTATCGGCTTTCTTTGCCTCTTTTTCTTCAACTGCAGCTGGAGGAGATGTTATGGTCTCTTCTACAACTGCCTTTGAAGGTTCCTCTTGTTTGGCAATCTCTTGTTTTGGAGGTTCGGCCTGAGGCGGTGCTTCAGTCGCGGCAGGCGCTTCTTTTTGAGGGGCAGCTTCATGGTTCAAGCTCACCGTAATGCTGCCTTCTCCTAACTTTACCTCATAATTAAGCCCCTCTTTTAATCCTATCTCCACCCTGACAATCGGCGTAATTGTTTTCTCTCCATAACTGGCAACTGTAATAGTGTTTATAAAATTATTATTGACCTCCATCGTTCCTTTCACTTTTTCCATATCTACACTGGGGATATCCAGAACCAGTCGGGTTGGGTCGGAAAGTTTAAAGGCAGTATAGGTTACTGGTCCGGAGGCCTCTATCAGCACCCCATTGCCATCTTCTATAAGAGAAACCCTTTCAATTGCTACCTTCCTCTTTGATTCTTCTCTTTTTATCTCTTGTTGGGAAGATGCGCAACCGTAAAAGACAGTAAGCAGGAAGCAGTAAGCGGCAACCAGCAAGAATAACTTTCTGATTTTTGACTTATGAGTTATGGCTTCAATATTTCTCATTGTAATTCCTCCTCTCCTTTCGACAGCGGCAGTTTTATTTCAAACTCATTTGTCTTAATTTCGCCGCCAGGCTCTGCAAATTTCTCCTCTATCACTATCTTATCTTTCTCAATCCGCTTTACCCTTCCATCTTTATTCCCGATAAGATTGCCTTTTTTTATTCTATATCCTTTGCCGTCCGGCGCTTCTACCATTGCCATGGGATTATCCACTCCCCAAATGATTGCCACGAGTTTGAGCTGCTCCACGTCATATTTTTGCAGCGGTGTCTTCGGCACAATCACTGTCACTCTCTCTGTTGCTTTCGTGATAAATGGTTTGAATGGGTTTCTTTGCTTTACTTCAACAGCCGTTTCTTCTTTTTTTTCTTCCTTTTTCGTTTCTACCACGGGAGACGCAACCTCTGGTTTGGGCGGTTCTTTTTTCACCTGAGATACAGGAGCTTGCGGTTGAGGTTGAGATGGCGTGCTACCTTGCTGGCAACCTGTTAAAACAGTAAACAGTGACCAGTGAACAGTAACCAGTAAAAACAAAACCAACCTTATTAGACCTTTTCTGATAACTGATAACTGATAACTGATAACTGATAACTGTTTTTTCATTCTATTTTTTCGCCCCCGGCTGCGGCGCCTCTGCCTGAGGCAGAAACTTAAATGTTGTTGCTACAAATGTGGCTGACAACATAATTTCACCCCTCACCTCTTTAGGGCTGCTTGCAATATTCAGCACATTTATATTAACTATCCTCGGCAGCCCCGCAACCTTTTCAAAGAAAAGCATTAGATTGTTATAGCCTCCCTCAACCTTCATATCTATGGTTACTTCGGCATAAAAACCCTTTGGAGTTTCCTTGCCTGGCTTGAATGACATTATATCTAATCGTGAACCCTTTGCGGCATCAGATATGCTTTCAAGCAAGTTCGCAATCTCCTTTTCATTCGGAAGCCGAGCAAGAGCCTGCTTTAGCTGATTATCCAGCTCCTCCTTCTCCTTTTTAAATTTCGGCAGATCGCCGGCCAATATCTTCTTTTTAGCTGAATCATTTTTAAGCCTTTCCAGTTTACTGCTTAAAGTACTGCCCTCAGCCAATTTTGCGCTATACAAAAACCAATAAAAACTGCCTATTAAAACAAGCCAGACAACCCCCAATATTAAGAACCTTTGCCAGAGGGGCAATTTAAGTATTATATTTACATCAATCTTTGGTAACGGGCTCATTTTACACCTTAGGTTTAGCTGGAGATTGCGGCGGTGTCTCCGTTGGCCTCTCAAGCCTGATAGTAAAGTTGGCCAGCTTTACCTTTTCCTTTTCAGTCTGCTGGGCAATTTCAAGTTCAATCTTCCAAGACACCAGAGTCTTTTCAAGAACTCGCATAAAGTCAGCCACAATATCATCACCTGCGGCAAAACCGGTTATAACCACAGTTTGACCAGATTCCTTTAAAGAGTCAATCCATACCTTCTCTGGAACAGCAGCGGCAATATCATACAACATCTTGAGGTGGCTTCTTTTATTGACCTCGAGTTGTTTAACAATATTGAGCTTTTCTAAAACGACCTTCTTTTCAGCCTCAACATTCTTTACCTCCCCAATCTCTTTGTCAAGTTTTGAGATCTCCTTTTCTTCGCTGCCTATAGATTCCTTAAGCTCGTTTATTTTGCTGCTGATGGAAAAGTAAAATATTCCAAGAACGATAAGTACAAAAATAACGCTCAATCCTGCTACTGAGGCCTGCTGCCTTATAGTCTCCTTTTTCTTTGCAGCCCTTACCGGTAAGAGGTTTATCCTTATCATTTGTCTCCCACCTTTCTGACAGCAAGACCAACACCAATGCCAAAATAAGGCGCAACGTCGCTAATATAGTCCGGAGCAAATTTTTTCGGATTACATTCTATATTGGTAAACGGATTGACAACCTCAAGAGGTATTGCGGTTCTATCTTGAATAATAGCCGGCAGACCTTTTGTCTTTGTACAGCCCCCGCTCAAATATATTTTGCTGACAAACATGCCGGGAGCGCCGCCAAGGAAGAAATCTACGCTTCTCTTAATCTCAAGCGCAACATTGCCTGAAACACGTTCAACCACCTGAGGAATACTGCTGGTGTCTACGCCGCTCGCCTCTCCCCCAAGCTTTAAGGTTTCCGCATCCTTAAAGCTTATACCCAATGTCTTTTGTATCTCTTCTGTAAACTGGTTTCCACCCAGCGGAATTGCCCTTGTAAATATAGTTATGCCGTTCCGCAGAACATTGATGCTTGCAATAGTTGCTCCAATATTTATCATTGCTATATTTTCATTTGGCGCAATGGAATAATTCATCTCAAACATATTTTCCAGCGCAAACGAATCCACATCCACAATCACAGGAACGAGCCCGGCCTCTTTTATCACATTGATATAATCATTTATAACATCCTTCTTTACCGCAACCAACATGACCTCCATCTGCCCCCGGCCTTCGGTATCCGCCCCGAGTATCTGAAAATCTATATTCACATCTGTTATGGGAAACGGGATATACTGCTCTGCCTCCCACTGAATGGATTCCGCAAGTTCCGCCTCGGTCATCACAGGGAGATTTACCTTTTTGATAATAACAGAATGGCCGGTAAGCGCAGAAACTGTATTCTTAATTTTTATCTCCTGCTGGCCAATAAGATCCTTCACAGAATTTATAACAGTCATAGAATCTATAATAGAGCCGTCAACAATAGCCTCTGGCGGAAGCTGGCTCATGCCTATCTTAATCATCTTCCACCCTTTTTTTGTTGGGGCAAGCTGGATAATCTTGATAGAGTTTGAGCCGATATCCAACCCGACCACATCGGTTTTTTTAAAAAATGGCAATTCCATAGTTTCTTCTGTAGCCTTCCTGAGGCATCAGGTTTTTTTGTATTGCCTACAACCTATCACCTATAACCTGTTTCTATCCGTGACTAATATCACTCCTTAAATACCTTGTCTTTCTCGGAAAGCTTAAGCCCGAGGGCCTGAATAATCTTCCGCTTGGTATCAACCCTGCAGGTATAGCCGTTCTCAACTCTGTCTATGGTAAGCGGAGAAATCCCGGCCTTTCTTGCAAGCTCTGCTTTGCTGATAAGGAGTTCCTCTCTAATCTTTCTTAAATTATTCTTCGGCATATTTAAATTCCGTTTCCTATAATTTGGAAAGTTCTTCCATAAATCTCAAAAACCGCACCACATCATTTTTAAAATCCTTTGCAACAGAGGAAAGGGTATCCTTCAATCCCTTCATCTTTTCCCATTCAAGTTCAAAACCATATATATTTCTAAATCTATGGCGAAATTCAAGGTATTCTCTTAGTTGTTTACTCACAGATTGAGATATTACAGGCGGTCTGACCTTCTCTATCTCAAGCTCCATGTCCTTCAATAATTGAATATGCCAATTTGCACCTTCGGGTATCCCTCCGTTTAATTCCTCGGCTATTCTTACAAATATTCTTTCAACACCGCAGTAAAAATCATGAAGTATAGAAGCAACGGCTCTTAAATAGAATGTGTCTTTCCCCCGCAGACTTTTATGTCTGCCAATTTCGGAAACCAATTCATCTGTCTTTTCCAGTTCCTCTCTGATTTCAGATACGACCCTGTATATCTTTTGCGAAAATCTATCTGCCATCTTGTCTACACCGCAATACGCATCCCTTCCCTCTCAACGGCCTCTCGCATCAATTTGTTTGCGTCTTCATACGGTATAATATCCACCGGAAATCGGGTTATATCCCTTATCTCTGCAAGGATTGAAAAATATTTATCCTTCGGCATACCTTTCACAACCAAATCTATATCTGAGGTTAAAGAAAAACTCTCTTTATCAAGCAGCGAGCCCACGAGATAGATATCCCCGCATCCATAGTTGTCTTTAAGAAAGCCGGCAATTTTCTTTGCGTCATTCATAGCCATATCAGACAAGACAGCCCCTTCCCTTTTAAGTCTTTCCTGACGCTCTTTCCAGTATCTTATGTAATCCCTTTTTACACCCATAGCCCAATTCAGACAAATTTATGTCAACTTTAGTCCAATTTTATTAACTTGTCAAGTATTTTTTTAATTTAATATAATTTAATATAAATTCATATAAATTTATAGTATAGGCAATATACCTTTTGCATGTTTGACAGTGGAACAATCATGTCGGTTGTACCTGAATTTTGATTGGGCTGCTAAAGAATTCCTGCAATGTTGTTTAAATCATACTGTCCTATTTCTGCTCTTGATCAACCTGAATATTAAAGATTTGAGCGCCCTCTCCGCCTGCCCCATCGGTTGCAGATGCCATGACATATACCCTGCCCTTAAATCCTGAGGGGACTGTCCATTTTATAAGCCCTGTTTTCGGATCAATGGTCATGCCCTCCGGAGCAGCTTTGAGAGAATATGTCAACGTGTCATTATCAGGGTCCTGCGCCTTAACCTCATAGGTAAAACTGTTGTCAGCAAACTTTGAATCGTGAATAGACGATGTTATTACAGGCGGACTATTGACAATATAGGTAAAAACGCTAACAGATATTCCCTTATCTTTTCCAATATAAGGAGTGGCGGCAAGGGTTATCTTGTCTCCGCCTTTAAAGTCCGCTGAAAGGGTATCTTTAGTTTCAGGCAGCGCCTCCCCATTTTTTGCCCATTGATATCTAACAGTTGCATTGTTAAGTGTTAACACCTCAGCCTTTATCATGTCGCCCTTTACCGGAGATACTGGTAATAATTTTATTGAGATGATTTGAGGAGCGATTTTGACAGGCTCTCTTGAAATGGTCATTGGCTGCGCTGAAACCTTTGGCGGCTGATAAACCTGGACGCCTCTCAGGGGCGTCTCCTCTCTCTTTATTCCCAGCCATTGAAACGCAAAAATGAGGAGGAGTATCGCGCTGACAATGATAGTTATCAGATTTCTCCCCTGAAGATACCACGGAGCAACGATGGCCTGATCAGGGACGATAATCGTGCCATCCTTTTGCTTAACCCGCGGGGAGGCCGGTCTTTTTGCTGCAGGAGTTCTTTTAGGTTTTTCCGCCATAGAAGATAGGGAAATTAAGTAACATAAAAAAAGGGGGAAAGGAAGGGGAAAAAAACGGTAGAGAGTAGAAGGTAGAGAGTAGGCAGGGGGAAAATACGGTAGATAGTAGAGAGTAGAAAGTAGACAGGGGAAAACAAAAGATTTTCTTTCTACCTTCTACCGTCTACCTTCTACCTTCTACTATTTCTTCAGCCAGTGGACTATCTTTGATATCGCTGATGTCACTGGCTCGTTTTCAGCCTCCACGATAACGCCTGTGGCTATCTGTATCTTCTTTTTCAAAGACCCCTGGCCTTCCTTTGGAGGCGGCACAATAATTGCCTCGCCTGTTGGCGGCGCGCCGGGACCTAACAACACGCTCTTATTAACAGTAACACTGCCGGAGGTGCCGCTGGTTGCCTGATTCGAAAGTATCGCTACGCTTGCAGGCGCAACGCCTGTGGTATAACCTACAGCATAGAGATAAGAAGAACCGCCATAAGCACAGACATCTGAACTCGGCCTGTAGGTCAAGAAGTCCACAATGCCGCCGACTGCCAGCGGCCGTGTTATAACTCTTTCGGCAGTAGCGACACCAGTATCAGGCGGCGCAGGGAGGCTTAAATACCACCCAAATTGAGAGGCTGAAGTCGTTGTCGATGTTTGGTTGACAGAAGTAACAACGGTTTGCAAGCCAAAACTGCCGCTTGTTGAATCGTAAGTGCATACCTGGGCTGTCCCTGTCACCGTGCCTGTTACATTGGTATTTGTTCTGTCATCAAGAGGCCTCGCGGCGCTTCCGATATAAGTATAATTACTTGTGGAATAGGGGCTGGCCGACTGATCCTTTATTCCCATGAATATCTGCCGTGATGTATCAGTCTCATCCACATCGCTGTAGTATTTGCCTGAGCCTGCATAGACCCAGATATTTCCGTCAGAATCCCTTGCAGCATCAGGGGAAGCTGTAAATGGATAGTTCCCTGTAAAAAGGGTATCCCCCCAACCGGAGGCATTCCGTGCGCTGCCCCACGCCACATATACACCTGCGGTATTCAACAATTGCGGTATATCTATCATGTAAAGATCGCCGCACCATGATGTGCCTGAACTTGCGGTACATGTGGCTGAATCGCTCTGACGGGCGCCACCAAAATAGATCTTCTCAGATACATAATCCTTGTCCGCGTCTATTGCCAGTATGTCGCCTCCTATAAGAGGCCGTGCGAAAGTACTGCTGCCAAGGTCGACCTTTTTAACAAGCGCCCCTGTATTCAAATTCAGCAAATAGATATAGCAATTGCTGGTTCTGCTGATATCTATGCCGCTCTTCGGCAGTTGTTTTGAGCCTGAGCCGATGACAACATACCAGTTGCCGTTTGTGGTGTTGACCCCTCCCGCATTTGTTCTCGCAATAGATGGAAAGGTTGTTGTATAGCCCAAATCGTCGTCGGAAAACTCCCAGAGCGGCGCAGGATTTTCAGGGTCTGTAATGTCAATGGCAAAATAGGATGAGAATCCCACATTCGTAAGGGGGGGGGCTGTCGGGCTTATGCCTCCGGAACATGCGCCGCCGAACCTCATGCCGCCGATGAGGATAGTGCGCCAGCTCGCTGCGATTCTTGGATCAGATGGCAAAGAATTGCCCACAGTTCCGTCCCCCAGACTTGCGTCCACAAGCCTCACAGAAAGGTCGTTTAAATAGATATGGCAGTAGCCTGTGTCCGCAAGATATTTGAGATACGGGAAACCGTTGAACGGAATGTATCCCCACACCTCCTCGCCGAGCTTATCGTTTGTGGCGTCTGTTGAGCTATAAAAATTCTTAAACAGGGCCTTTACGCCTGCGAGAAGACCTGTATCCTTCAGATACCCGACCCTGAAGGCATGTAACATGCCGTCATTTGCGCCGACAAAGGCAATGGAGGATTTCTGCTTATAGGAAGTGCTGGATATGTAGCTGTAATAGCTGTTGTCTCCGTAATCTATATGATAGGTATTCAAGGGCGTGCTTGAAAAGACCTTTGGCGTTGAACTTATGATGTCGCCGAGTTTCCAGACATTCCCATTCGGATCTCCGCCGACGATACTCACGCCGTTAATTGTTGATACGCGTCTGTCTCTGTAGGTATTATTTGCAGCAGCGCCGCAGGCGGTATTGTCTAAAGCCCCTGTTTCAAGGCATTCGCCCCTTATGTAACTTACGATATTTCCTGCGGTATAAGTCGCATCAGGGTTGAGGGCGCTGCACATGGTGCGGGCATCGCCGGCTACTACGGTTGTGCAATCGCTGACAGTGCGTAATGAATCCCCTACATTTGCCATTGTAAATGCATTTGCTGTGATATTCGTAGCAGTTGTTGTTATTGTAGTTGTGCCGGAACTTCTTAACACATTCTTTGATGTAAATAAATTCCGCGCTGGAATGCTGCCATCAACATTCGGGCGCCGGAGCGCAAGCTTTTTTCCTGCCTCCCAGAGGTATTTCACATCTGAAAACGCCTTTATAGTTGGGCTGGAGCAGGATGCCAGAGAGCCGCCGTTTCCATCCGCATCTGTTGTAAATGTGGCTGCCTTGGTATCGTTTGTCGCGGAATCATAATAGAGTTTTAACACATTGTCTTCATTGAGTTTGAGATTATAATCATTAACGGTATCTTCTCTCAGATTGTCCTTCGGGTCTATCCAGATATTCTGCAGATAACCGGTCCACCCAACCTCCCTTGTGCCTTGCAGCATTGTGGGCAGGAAGTATGCCTGAACCATTGAACCAATGCCCCTTGAAGATGTGGTAAGAACCGAGACCGCGGTTCCTGATGCGGCCTGGCCGAGGATATCGGTGATGGCGTTGGTAATCTGGGCCTCTATCTGCGAGCCCTGGGATGCGTCATAGAACTTTCCACCCGCGGTTAAAGCAGAGTCCATAAGTATATTTTTATTTATTCCTCTGGTGGAACCGTTGCCGTTTGTCGGGCTGCCGGTGGCGCAATTCGTCCCGCTTTGACCTGAAACGCATTCCGTATCCTTGGCAAAGGTAAACACGGCGTAATGGTAGAGATTCTGCGTGCCGTCCTTAGTGCTTCTCAGATCATTTTTATACGCATAGCAGGTGTTCTGGATAAGCGGTTTTGTAGCATCGTAGCCGGTGTTCGGGGGAGTGACAGTGCACCCGGTCTGGGTAAAATTAGTGTTGCTGTTGCTGTTGCTCAGGTCAAAGGCAGAGCTCAAAGTCAGCACAAAGTTTTTTCTGCATTTGACGGTATCGCTTGCGAACGGGTCGCCGCAGCTGTTTTGAAACCAGGTTCCCGCCGGGGCAACATTTCTGAAATAGTCTATAATGCCGTAATATGAGTCTGCGAGCGGGGCGTTTACCACATTATTAGGAACGGCGGTGTCAACGGCATTTAAGAATTGGGTGAGACCGCTTGTGCCCACGCACTCGTTCACCTTTACCTTGACACTGCCTGCCTGATCAAAATTGGTCAAGCCCCAGTTTGCCTTGCCCCAGAATTTTTGGATAAGCCCTGTGCCTGCATCGGAGGGCAGACTGCCCCCGGTAAAGTCCGTGCCGCTTGCCTGCACCCATATCTTGTATTTCAGCTCGTTGCCGGTCGTGGCGGCTATTGTAATGGAAAGGTCTTTATTTGTGTTGGCTACGGAAGTTCCGCCTGAGTTTACATCAACCTTTATATTGAAGTTGGATGTGCCTGTCGTTGTGGGTGTGCCTGAGATTGTCCCTGTAGTTGAAGCAAGAGAAAGGCCGGCCGGGAGAGAGCCTGACCGGATGCTCCATGTGCAGGTATAACTGGAGGCGGGCGTGGTGGTGGTTACGCCGTAGCCGCAGGTATAGGTTGTGCCGCTAATCGTAAATGATGCCGTAAGATTCTGCGAATAACTGGAGCCCGGCGCCCCGTTGGGAAATGTAACAGTTGTAATAGTAACATTGCCAGAAGACGCTGCGTTTATCGTAAGGTTGAAACACTCCTTCTGTGAGGCGCCGCCGTCTTCTTTCGCCTTGACCTCAAACTTGTATGTCCCGGCCGTGGTTGGGGTGCCTGAAATCACGCCTGCGCTGCTGAGACTAAGACCCGGAGGGAGTCCTAATGTTCCGCTAAAACTGTTGCATAATCCTCCGGGGAGAGACCATGTATATGGCGCGGCGCCGCCCGATGCCGCGAGGGTCTGAGAATAAGCTGTGCTTACTGTTCCGGAAGGCAAAGGGCTTGAGGTGTCGATAGAAACATTGGCGGCATGTGCCTCGGTTACGATATTAACATCTTCAACCGATTTTGCGGCGCCCGTCAATTGACTCATTACCTTTGCAAATAAACCCTTTTCCCATGAGTCGTTGGACGGCTGTTTCAGCGCAAACCTAATGCCGTCTTTTACTTTATCATTGTGCGGGTCAGGCCAGAGCCCCCATCGCACGGCCGCTGCGGCAATTGCATCATATACCTTGCCGAGGCGCAGCCTCTTCATGGTCTTTGCGAAAAATGTATTGCTGTAATTCGGGTCTGCTTGAACTATAAGAACGCCGCTTGCGGTTGTGCACGCTGTGCCGCTGACTGCCCGTTCTATCTCAAGCTCTCCCTTCTCCACCTCAAATTTGCAGCCGGGATAATTGGTGGGGTCTGTCCATTCCCATTCTGTCTCTTGACCTGGGGGACAATCACTGCCGCTTACGCTCTTTACACCTGAGGTAACGCCTCCCGCGCCCCTTGCCACAGCAGCATTGCCGCCGGTCAAAATCTTCTGCAGCAAATCAAACCGGGACATGGTGATATAATTGAGCCAGTTGCCTTTGAACACAATCACATTGGAAGGCAGTGTAATTGTCCCGCCGCACAGCGCAGTGCCGGCGCCGGCGCCCATAACAAAAAATGGGTCGGCCGCCGCAGCGCCCTGGCACACAAGGCTGAATTGATTTGCGCTCACATGTCCTGTCCAGGTGGTGCCCGGGGCCGGGGGGTCCTGATAATAGTAGGCATTGGAGATAAAATAGCCCGCATAGGTGGTATTAGTGTCATATGCGACGCTGTGGTCATATGCAGGATTGAGCATGTCGCAGGAGTTGTCCAGGTTTATCATGATATTCGGCAGGATTGACCTTGTTACATACGGCGGGGCGCTGCAGTAGTCGGACATGGCCGCGCGGGACGTCTGCGGCAGAGTCAGCGCCGCAAAGATAATCGTCAAAAATAATATCGCAATCCGTTTCATAGAGATACCCTCCGTTTTTATCAGTAGAAGGTAGACAGCTGTCTTTTCCCCCTGTCTACTTTCTACTCTCTACTATCTACTTTCCTTATTTGCAACTTGCGTGCCGATTTCAAAGCCCTTGATAAACCTGATAATTTTCTACTCCTCACTTTTATGCGCCAGCTAAACCTTGCGCAGGGTGTGAAAAAATTGCGATACAGGGTTTTCTCATTGTATGGATAGCCCTCTGTGGCTGCCCCTCCTGTTTTGGGCAGGCACGGCGGCGCCGCCCCTACTCATCCTGTAAACCTGTAAAGCGCGGAGTTTTCCGCTGTTGCATTATTAGGGCCTTGCACAGACACGGTGATCCTGTAAAATATAGCGGTAGAGGGCGCGCCGCCGGCAGTCCTTGCAAATTCAAGCCTGCCGCCCGGCAGCGACACGGTGTACAACCTCAAGAGCGTTACCGTTGCCCGATAATCGCCGCTGATGCCGGTGAGGGTAATAGTAGTCTGACATGCGCTGCCTTGATTCAGAATGGCAAAAGAAAGATTGTATGTCTGGCCAGTGCAAGTTGCCGTAATCATAGTGGTAACCGTCTCCCCCCACATGGTCTTATTTATGGAATCCTTTACCACATTTATGGCCCCGTCCGCCGCCTCTGACGCAGTTGCATACCTCTTGCCGGCCCCGGACATGATTGTGGACTGGGTTATGAAATACAAAATCCCTGCTACCAGAGCCATGATAGCAACACTCATAAGCAGAGCCACTACAAGGGCAATGCCTTTGTTATTGGTAGACGGTAGATGGTAGATGGTAGACTTTTTAAAAGTAGACGGTAGACAGTAGATAGCAGATAGGAAAGACATGGATTTTGTTTTCCCCTGTCTACTTTCTACTCTCCTACTGTCTACTGTATTTTTGCTGTATGCTCTTAATAAGTCCATATAACATCCTCCCTGTCTGATCACATTGACTGTTTAAGATTTTGTTATCTTTCAAATATCCAAGGTCTGCAGATAAAATTACATAATATCTCAATTCTTCTAATGACCCTTGGCTCATATTATAAAAATTTGCTTTGTCCTTCAACGTGCGCTTTCTGAAACCTTCGGCAATATTTGCAGCAATTGATACGGCAGCCCGACGCATTTGAGAAACAAGGCTGAATTTTTCTTCATTTGGAAAATATCTTGTAACTTTATATGCCTCCAACACAAGCTCATGCGCCTTTTTCCATACTTCCAAATCTTCAAATCTCTGCGCTTTTATTTTCATTTCCACCTTTTCCCTGTCTACTGTTTGCTGTCTACTTTCTTCTTTTCCCTCCCTACTCTCTACCTTCTACTGTCTACTGCTTTATTTTTCACCTGATATTCCTCGGCGTTATACTTAAGGTTACGAGCCTCCATCTATAGTTTTGCTGCGTGATAGCCACATTCCTCCCCGTTCCCAAAAGACTATCCCCGACCGGGATACTTGCCAGAGAAGTATAATTAGTATCCAGATTGCCTGATTGAACCAATATATACACCCTTATCTGTTTAAGCCGCTTTTTCAGGGTTTGCGGGTCATAGTCTTTTGCCTTTGTTTGCCCGCCATTGTCCCATAGGTTTATCGGTCCGCTTCCATCTGTTGAAATTGTATCAAGGCCAAAGGCAACTTCAAAATCAAGAACGCAGTCAAGGATGGCATCGCCGCTGCCAGGAGAGGTATCTGTCCTGCTCTCTGCCCTTAAAAGGCTGAATGTCCCTGTAGCGCAGTTGGCAGGCGGCGTGCCGCCAAGATAATATCTTACAGTATAAAATGGCTTAAGAGTGAGCAGTGCATCATCACCGCTATTAGCAGCGCCGTAAAGCCCGTACAAGAGAGTCCCCACTGCCGGATAAATAGAGACGCCGCCTGGCGTGGTGGTAAGACGGTTAGCAAATGTAAGATTTGTGCCGTCGTATCTAAATAACCATGCTCCACCCTGTGCGAGGAGTTTCTTCGTAGCCGGCTCCATCAGCACTACCCTGTCGTTTGCGCCGACATTCTCTCTTGCATCACCCCAATCCGTTGTGAAACTCGGGTCATTTGTTATTGCATATGTCCATGCCTGGGTCTGTTGTGAATTTATGCCGAGGGCTGTTCCCATCATGGTTAAGGTATCGCTGCTGTTGATATCATTGTTGCTTGCATTCGCAACTCTGGGCGCGGTAAAGGCGGGGTTTGTTGCAGCGCTATAATCATCTGCAAGACCGTAGCCTGCCATATTTAAGTCCCTTTCTATAACATTCCTTGCTATCTGTATCTCCATCTCGGCCTCGCTAATCCTGTATTCCCTCGTCGTAGTCTGCAGCTGCGTGGTATATGCAATATAAACAAGAGAAAGAATTACCGAAAATATAACCAATGATACAAGTATCTCTATCAGGCTGAAGCCCCCCTGCTTGAGGCTTGCAGGGGCAGGCTTGTTATTCTTTTTCATTTTCTTTCCCTTTCCACTGTCTACTGTTTGCTGTCCACTCGTTCACACTGCCTTGTGCTTGTGGATTACTGCGCTATTCGTATAAGACTGCGTCTGCCCGGGATAGCTGTATAAAACAGTGATTGAAATCTCTTTTAAATCAGTTGTCAAGTCAGTCACCGACCATGTAACCGTATAAGACTGGGTAGTCCCCCTCATGGTTTGAACAGGATTTGGATAGTACAGATAATAATTGGCAGTTGAGCCTGTAGGATCTTGTAAGGCAGCGTTTGTAGTACCGTAAGGTGTTAAATTACAGGGGGTTGTAGTGGTACAAGTTGTAGAAAGCGAAGGGCTATTCATCGGCTGGGCAAGGAGTATCTCCGCTGTCTGAGTAGTAAGCCGTATGGCAGTATTCCTTATATCGTTCTGCAAATTAACCCGTATGGATGTAATAACAATGTTTAAAAGCCCAAGCATAGAAATGGCCAGGATGGCAAGGGCTATCATCATCTCTATGAGGGAAAACCCCTTTTTATTAGCAGGTAGTAGACAGTAGACAGCATGCAAAGGAAAACCTTTCTCTCCCCGTCTACTGTCTACTCCATGCTGTCTACTTTCTTTATGCCGGCTACTGTGATTGACAATTGTTTCCATCCCATACTCCTTCTCTTATCCTGACGGTCTCTATCTTCACACATCTTTTCTGGCTAACCCCTGATAAACTCAGGACATACTTGATATCCTGAGTATTTCCTATGCTCCAACTCGTATTTCTTATCATGCCTCCTTTATCGTATATTCTGATATTAGCTGCAAGCGTAGGGTCTCCTGCATCGCCTACGGTAACTGTTACGCCTGATGGCAGTGTGACCTGCCTTGTATTTGTCTCTTCTCCTGTTCCAGCATATTGAAAATCCCCGTTTGCATCATTGAATTCAAAAACCGTATAAGTAGTATTTGAGACAAACCGTATGCCGAAACCTCGGCTGTTCGCTCCAGAAGGGCTCTGCGTCATTGCGTCAATTCTTGTCTTCTGCAAATCGCCGTAAAGCTGTTTTGATGCTGCGGTAAGATTGCGTCCTTGAATAGATCCAGTCCCCCACATGGCAATTGCAGCCACTATTGCAATAAGCGCCACCACAATTAAAAGCTCAATCAGTGAAAAGCCTTTCTCGTTCTTCATCTTTATTCTCTTAAATAAGATATTAAGCAATTTCTATGCCAGATTGTTGTAAAAAATAACCTATTGATAAATAAAGACTTTTTTTAGGCAGAGATTTGTTTGTCCTATAAATCTTGCATAACTATGAAAAAATTACAAACCATATTCCTTTATCTTATACAAAAGCGCCCTGTGGCTTATCTCTAATAGTTCCGCCGCCTTTGTCTTGTTGCCGTTTGTCATCTCAAGGGCTTTTTTTATGAACTCTTTTTCAAGCTCTTCTTCCGCCCTTTTGATTGAGAGTTCCGCCCCTTGACCCTTGACCCTTGACCCTTGACCCGTTTCTTTTAAAAACGGCAGGCTGTCGGCTTTGATTACATCACCCTCGGCCAGTATCACCGCCCTTTCAATCACATTCTCCAGTTCCCGCACATTCCCGGGCCATGAGTAATTGCTCAAATGATTCATGGTCTCTTCGTCAACGGTCTTTATCTTTTTACCAAACTTTTTTGCATAACGGCTTATAAAATGGTTTATAAGGAACGGAATATCACCATGCCTCTCCCGCAAGGGAGGAAGCTTTATCGGTACGACATTGAGCCTGTAAAAAAGGTCTTCCCTGAAATTGCCTTTTCTAATCTCTTCTGTCAGGTCTTTGGCAGTCGCCGCGATCACCCTTACATCAATCTTTTTAGATTTTGAATCCCCCAGCCGTCGCAGCTCTCCTTCCTGAAGAACCCTCAACAGCTTTACCTGCAATTCCTTTGGAAGCTCGCCTATTTCATCTAAAAACATAGTCCCTGCATCTGCTTCTTCAAAAAGGCCCGGCTTATTTCTTACAGCGTCAGTAAATGCGCCTTTGACATGACCGAAGAGCTCGCTCTCCAGAAGATTTTCAGGGATTGCGCCGCAATTTACTGCAATAAACGGCCTATCCCTTCTAATACCATTATAATGGAGCGCCCTGGCTATAAGTTCCTTTCCAGTGCCGCTCTCACCGGTTATAAGTATGGTTGTATTATAATCCGCCACCTTCTTTATAAGTTTAAATATTTCAAGCAGTTGCTGGTTTTCTGTTATAATATTCTTAAGGTCATATTCTTGCTCGGCAATATGTTTAAATCTCGCATTTTCCCGTTTAAGACTTTCCCTCTCTTCCGCCTTCTTTAACGTAAGGATTATCTCATCGGCCTTGAACGGCTTTGATATGTAATCATATGCGCCAAGCCTCATACATTCAATTGCAGTGTCAATTGTGCCGTAGGCGGACATCATGATGACAACCCCCCCACCCCTGCCCTCCCCCTCAAGGGGGGAGGGTGAGGGAGGGGGTGACTTGAGTCTCTTGAGAAATTCCATCCCGTCCATGCCCGGCATTTTTATATCGCAGAGGATGAAGTCAAAATCATCCTTTTCCAATACCTTCAATGCCTGAGCGCCGCCTTCCACAGACGCCGCATCGTAGCCTTCCTTTTTTAAAATTATGGAAAGCATGTGGCGCATGGATTCTTCGTCGTCAATGATTAGAATTCTCATAAAGTTTATTGGTAGCCGCAGGCTTTAGCCTGCGTATTTTTACGCAACCTAAAGGTTGCGGCTACATGGCAAAATCACCTCAAAGGTCGTCCCCTTCCCCAATTCGCTCTTCACCTTTATATCCCCGCCGTATGCCTGTATTATGCCAAGAGATAGTGTAAGTCCCAGGCCTGTTCCTTTTCCTTGGTCTTTGGTGGTAAAAAACGGATCGAATATCTTATCAATGTCGGATTGTGCAATACCCTTGCCTGTATCAGTCACAGAGATTTTAATATATGCACGCTCTGGAATATGACTGCGCACAGCCGAAAAATCTTTATTCAGTGTATCATCCTTTCTTCTTCTCGAACTCTTATCCTGTTCCGACAGAACAATTTCAGATGTTTCCACCCTTATTATTCCTCCCCCTTCCATTGCATCTTTTGCATTCAGGAAAAGGTTGAGCAGAACCTGTTGAAGCATACCTTCATCCATAAGGATGTGTTGAATACCCTGATCAAACTTCATATCAAACGATATAACACTGCCTGAAAATTGAGGCAAGAGCAGTTGGGTGGAGTCTTTGACCACCCTGTTGACATCAACGTCCTGCAAGGC
>JACPZB010000053.1 GCA_016195725.1 Deltaproteobacteria bacterium
AAAGTTATTTCTGTCGTTTTTGCAGGTGAAAAGAGAAACAAAGGGGACAGATTTATTTAAGCATTGCTTCGAAATCTTTGGGTCTTATAATTTTTGTATTATGGAATGAACCTAATACAAGAATATCCTCATCTCCTGTAATAAGGTAATCGGCTTCCCCTTCCAATGCCACTTCAAGCAGAAAGTTATCTTTCTTATCCCTGCAAACATCAACTTTTTCACTTGGCAAAACTACTATTGCGTAGCTGTCAAGAAGCGAAAAGAGTTCTTTGATTCTTTTGGCGGTAAAAATGTTTTTAAATTTGGGGCGGCCTGAAACTTCACTTAGTTCTTTAAGCATCTCATCCGATACAACAACCTTTATCTCTTTCAAAATGAGTTTCTTATCTATATCCTGCAAAAGGCTTCCAAGCAAATAACTGATCCATATATTTGTATCAATTACGATTTTCATACCGCCTTTGCCTGACAGATTCTACCTCTCCGGTAATCTCCTCTATTGTTATAGGATATTTTCGGGCAGACTCCCTAAACTCTTTCAGAAGACTTTTAAACCTCGCTGCAAAGAGTTCTTTTTCCAGCATTGTCAATATCTCTATCTTTTTTGCCGATGGCAAACTTTTAACTGCCTTTTTAATTTCATTTAAACCTGAATCTGATGTTTTTAGCATAACAACACCTCCTTCAAATCATGGCAGATTGCTCAGGATTGCTCAGATGCTCAGGGACAGATTGCTCAGGGACGCTTCCCCCATTTTTTTATCACATCCATTCAACCTTAACCTTATCCCTCAACTTCTTAAATTCCTTGTCTCCTGTAAGCAAAGGATAATCCATGTTTATTGCAAGGACAGCGGCAAAACAATCGCCAAAGGCGTTAGGCCGGCCAATATAGTTGAAAACCTGTTGGATTTATCCGGTCATGTGTTGGGGTCGGCTGAGCTTCCCGCTTATATCTGCTCAGCATGTGCAGCCTTTTCCTGCTTTACCCTCTCATGCAGCCAAACCTTTATCAACGCCCCGCGATCAACACCGATCGCTTCGCGGATTGTGTCAATGTCGTTAACCAGTGATTCCGCAACATCCAGTGTAAGGCGCACTTTTTTCCCATGACGTATAACCTTTGCCTTAGACATGTCAATAATGTCATGGATATCTTCACCGGAGTCAAAGCGACGATCAAATTCAGCGCTGCTTTTAGCCGTTTTTTTCATATAGTTCTACCTCCTTTTTTCTTGCCCGCCTGACCGAAATGATACGGATCGCTTCATTGCGAATGGTGTAAATTGAGATCCATATCTTCTTTTGGAGCTTGCCGATCACGATCCATCTGTCTTCTAGGGGATATGGCGCATGGATTTCAATGCGGTTTTCATCCAGCCACAACTCTTTTGCCGTATCAAAGTCGATGCCGTGTTTAGATTTGTTTGAACTGCTCTTGTCGGAATCCCATTCAAACTTCATGATGTTATTATACATATTTTGTCCAGATTTGCAACATTTACTTGTTATGAAACGCCAAGGTGCAGATCAACCTTAACCTTATTCCTCAGCTTCTTAAATTTCTTGTCTCCTGTAAGCAAAGGATAATCCATGTTTATGAGGAAATAATCGGGTTCGGGTTCGCATTTTCGGTATGCCTTCACTTCAATTTGAACGCATTGAACAGAGAAAGAATACTGAGCCTCATAGCCCCAATATCCGTCCCGAAATATAATCCACGTCCTGCATTGTGCTTGCTTTTACTTCTCCCCATTTCTCTGAAAATCTTTGAACGGACACGGATTTTACCTGATCGCACCTGATGATAGAAGCATGTTTAACGCCGCCTTCCGGCGGAGAGAGCAGGATATGAAGCCGGAAAGGTTTTTCCAGACCTCGCCCCTCTTCGGAGCTCTCTTATCGGTCAATGCCGTCTCCTAAAGCGCCCTCAAAGGTTTTTCTGGCCATAGTCTCTCCCTTGCCACGCTTAGCGCGGCCTTGCCGGCGCAGCGGAAATCTTCCGTCCCCCAATCATGCTCCTTTGCAAGCAGTCTATCACCTTTTCAGCCGAATCCCGCGGCACTTCAACAAAGGTAAACTTTTCCATTATCTTGATATTGCCGATGACCTTGCCGCTTAGCCCTGTCTTTTCCGCAATAAGTTTAACCAAATCCCCCGGCCTTATCCTCTGCTCTCTGCCGACTGTTATGAAAAGCCTCGCCATGCCGGGAGAGGCGCCTGTTTCATTAAGAGACGGCTCGCCTCCTCTTGTCTCTGCTTCCGCGCCGAATCCTTCAAGCTGGAATTTTAAAAGCGCTGCTGCAACCTCTATGGGCTGAAGACCGTCTGAAAGTTTTTCAGTCATAGCAAGATATGCGTCAAAACGTTTATCATCAACAAACTCCTGAATTCTTTCTTTCAGACGCTCAACCCTTGCCTCCTGAATCTCCTGCACGGACGGCAGTTTTCCCCGCGTTATCTTTGTCTTTGCAACCTGTTGTATAAGCCGAAGCTGCCTGTCTTCCCTTGGCGTAACAAAGGTTATGGCGACCCCTTCCCTTCCTGCCCTTCCTGTCCTGCCTATCCGATGCACATACGATTCCGGATTCTGGGGAATGCTGTAGTTAATCACATGCGTAATCTTACTTATATCAAGGCCCCTTGCAGCCACATCGGTTGCAACCAGCACATCTATCCTGCTCTCGCGGAATTTTTTCATTACCGCTTCCCGCTGGGACTGGCTGAAATCGCCGTGTATGGCCTCCGCCTCATATCCCCTGAGTTTTAAATCCGCCGCCACATCGTCAACCTCTTTTTTGGTATGGCAAAACACAAGAAAGAGGTCCGAATCCTCCACATCTATGAGCCTGCAAAGGGCGTCGGTCTTTTCCGACTGCCTCACCTCATAAAATATCTGATTTATCTTTGGGGCTGTAATAATGTTCGTTACAATAGTAACCCTCTCAGGGCTTCGCATATAACGATGAGCTATCTTAAGTATCGCATCCGGCATTGTGGCTGAAAATAAAAGGGTCTGCCTCTCTTTCGGGGTTTCCTTGAGTATGGTTGTAATGTCGTCAACAAAACCCATGTCCAGCATCTCGTCCGCCTCATCAAGCACAACAATTTTTATATAATTGAGCCTGAGCGTCTTTCTCTCTATGTGGTCAATAACCCTGCCGGGCGTGCCGACCACAACCTGAACGCCTTTTCTGAGCGACCTTATCTGTCTCTCTATGGACTGGCCGCCGTAGATTGGCACAGCCTGAATCCTCCTGAACCTGCCGATTTTATTCATCTCCTCTGCAACCTGAATCGCCAACTCCCTTGTCGGCGTAAGGATTATTGCCTGCACCATAAAGTTTCTCGGGTCTATCTTTTCTACAATGGGTATGCCGTAGGCAGCAGTCTTGCCTGTGCCGGTCTGCGCCTGGCCGATAGCGTCCTTGCCCTGCAAGAGGATAGGTATGGTCTTTGCCTGTATGGGCGTCGGCTCTTCAAACCCCATGCTGGTGACAGCCTGAAGCGCCTCTTTGCTTAAGCCTAAATCAGTGAATTTGATTGCTTCTTTCTTTTCCATTTAACCTCCGTTTAATGACATTCTCTACTACACCTGCTTGAAGCAGGTTATTCAGCGCCTTGCTCGTTTGGCCAATGCTGCCTATGTTTTTTTGAGATTTTCAAACCGTAAAAACGTTGCGTAGGCTTGTCCCGTTATGTACTTAAACGGGAATGGATGAGGGAGAAACTTAAAGCCTTTTGGTGGGTTATTTTAATCAGCAGGCATTTTAATCTATTTCGTTTTAATGAAGATGTTTTCACTTTACTTAATATATCTTCATTATAATGATAATTCCTCCAAGTCGAGGAATCTCGCCCACCTGTGATACACAGGCTTTTTACTTACCGGTAAATCTCATACACCAGGATTATACTCCCTCAAAAAATCGTCAAGCCTCTTGAACTTGAGAGGTTTTTTCTCATATCGTCAAACAGCCTTTTTAAATAAGATACAGCGATAATGGATGAATTGTCAATTGAAATAAGGTAATCAATCCCTCGGCACCTCCAGCATCCTGTCCAACGCCTTCTTTGCCGGTATTCTTATATCTTCCGGCACCTTTACAATTCCTGAATTAAAACCTTTCAGGACAGGCCTGTCCATTCCCTGCAATGCCTCCAGAACATCCTCAAGGGTGATGAGTTTCATGTTGGGACAGATCAAACTCTTTGAAGCCAAAATAAAAGTCTTTTCAGGGTTTTCCTTTTTCAGGCGGTAGAGGATGCCCATCTCTGTGCCCACGATAATGGTCTTTGCCTTTGTCTCTTTTGTAAAGACATACATGCCTGATGTGGAACGCACAGCGTCTGCAAGGTCAATCACTTCCGGCCTGCATTCAGGGTGGCAGACAAAGACCGCATCTGGATATTTTTCCTTTGCCTTTAACACTTCAGCGGCTTTCAGCTTTTCATGCGTTGGGCAGAACCCATCCCACCACTCCATCTTTTTCTTTGCCGTTCTCGCAACATACATAGAGAGATTTCTGTCGGGTATCATATAAACCTTTTCCGATTGAACGGAGTTTACAACCGTTACCGCGTTTGCGGATGTGCAGCAGATGTCGGAGAGCGCCTTGACCTCTGCGGTGGTATTCACATAAGCTACAACCGGAACTCCCGGCCTCCTCTCCTTTTCCTTTCTTAAATCCTCTGCTGTTATCATATCCGCCATGGGACATCCCGCGTCAAGCCTCGGCAGTATAACGGTTTTGTCAGGGCAAAGAATGGATGCGCTCTCTGCCATAAAATGCACGCCGCAGAACACAATCACCTCTGCGTCTGATTTCGCAGCAGCCTGACTCAAAGCCAGCGAATCGCCGCAGATGTCTGCCGTTTCCTGCACCTCATCACGCTGATAATTATGCGCCAGCATGAGGGCGTTTTTTTGTTTCAATAAAGCCCGGATTTGTTTTTGGAGGTCTTGAGTTTGTTTCATAATTCTAACTAAAGAGCAGCAAACTATTTCGCACAAACGCAAGATTTGAGCCAGAGCCTGCCCCTGAAAGTTTGTATCAGGGGACAAGGAAAAGCTGGTTGGACAAAACGGAGCATACTTTTCTATGTATGTGAGTATTTGGACAGCCAGTTTTGACGCAGTATTTGGCCAAAGATTGCGTTTGTCACTTGGCGAGCCTTTCCTTGACCAGCTTATTAAGCACCTGCGGGTTTGCCTGACCTTTGGTCGCCTTCATGGTCTGGCCTACAAAAAAAGTGAACAGTTTTTCTTTGCCTGCCTTATATTCGGCGGCCTCTTTGGGATTGGCGGCAATCACTGCGTCTAGTACTTTGAACAATGCGCCTTCGTCTGAAATCTGGACGAGCCCTTTTTCTTTTACCACCGCCTCAGGCTCTTTGCCGGTTTTATAAACCTCTTCGAAAACCTCTTTTGCGGTTTTCTGGTTGATGGTTCCGGCGTCAACCATCTTGATAAGTTTTACAAGAGTTTCAGGTTGGACAGGACACCCCTTTGCCTCTTTATTATCCTCTTTCAATAATCTCAAAAGTTCTCCCATTATCCAGTTGGACACGTTCTTTGCAGCAGCAGTTTCTTGCCCCTTGCCCCTTGCCCCTTGCCCCTCGTATTTTTCGATGCACTCCTCGTAATAGTTTGCCAACTCCTTGCTTGCGCACAATACACCGGCATCATACGAAGGTATGCCGTAGTCTTTTACGAACCTTTCTCTCTTTTCTGCAGGAAGTTCGGGAAGCGATGCCTTTATCTTTTCTATCCATGCCTCGTCAACCTGCAACGGCAAAAGATCTGGCTCAGGGAAATAGCGGTAATCATGCGCCTCTTCCTTGCTCCGCATGGAAACAGTTACGCCTTTGTCCGAATCAAAGAGCCGGGTCTCCTGAATAACCTTGCCTCCGTCTTCTATAACCTCTATCTGTCTGTTTATCTCGTATTCAATGGCCTTCTGCACAAATCTGAAAGAGTTCATATTTTTGAGCTCTGCCTTTGTGCCGAATTCTTTTTGTCCCACAGGTCTTATAGAGACATTTGCATCGCAGCGGAAACTCCCCTCTTCCATATTGCCGTCGCATATCTCAAGATAGACGAGTATATCTCTAAGAGACTTCAGATACTCCACCGCCTCTTCGGAGTTGCGTATGTCAGGCTCGCTCACAATCTCAATCAATGGCACACCAGCCCTGTTCAGGTCAACAAAACTAAAATCCGCATCCTCATAGCTTTCACCGTGCAGGAGTTTGCCCGCATCCTCTTCCATGTGTATTCTGGTTATGCCGATGCGCTTTTCTGCGCCATTTACTTCAATATCAATATAACCCTTCTGCGTCAGGGGCTCATTATACTGGGAAATCTGATACCCCTTGGGCAAGTCAGGATAAAAATAGTTCTTTCTTGCAAAGATGCTTTTGTTATTTATCCTGCAATGGGTTGCCAAGGCCATCTTTATTGCATATTCAACCGCAGTCTTATTGAGAACCGGGAGGGTCCCCGGCATACCGAGGCAGACAGGACAGACCTGCGTATTCGCCTCTGCGCCGAATTTTGTTGAGCACCCGCAAAAGACCTTTGAGTTTGTCAAAAGCTGGGCATGGACTTCAAGACCTATAACTGCTTCGTATTTCATATATCACCTCATTGGATAAAAATCTTCGCAATAAATTTTTTATGAAAAACAATAGTGCAAAAATCATAAATCCAAAATCCTAAATCCGAAATTCTAAACAATAGCAAATGACCAAAAGTTGAGATTCAAAATTGTTTTGAGCGTGAAGATTTTGATTTTGTTTAGAATTTATCAGGCTGTTGAAAAAGTAACAAACGACTGATTTTGTCATGCTGAGCTTGTTTCAGCATCTAATAAAATAAATGTGTTATGAGACTCTAAAACAACCCTGGCCTGGCGCCAGGCCAGGGTTCAGGGTGACTTCGTGGAGTTTTTCAACAACCTTTTAGTATTTGACCTTTAACAACTCCATATATTCTTCCCACTCCATAGGAAGCATATATTTTTTTTTATTGTTGCATTCCTTGCAGCAAGGAACGATATTCCCTTTCGCGCTTTTGCCGCCTCGGATTATCGGTACAATATGATCCATGGTAAGCTCAGAAGGCTTAAACCTCTTACCACAATAATAGCATACACCTTTTCCTTGTTTATTCTTCCACCACTGGCTGCTTCTCAGCTCTCTGGCCCTTGCCTTCTCCCTCTTAATGCCTTCCTCTGTTACCCATGAGATGAAAGATTGTTCTGCCATAGAGAGAAATGAAAATTAACACAAGTTGAATTAAATGTGAAGCTGAAAGAAAAAAAGGGCATCTTTATAAGATGCCCCTCGCTATCCTGAATAGTAAATCACGAAATGCAAATTATTTTGCAAGCTTTGCGGCTATTGTTGCCACATATTTACCCTGAAATCGCGCTGCAGATAGCTCATTTTCGCTCGGCATACGTTCTCCCTGGCCGCCTGCAATAGTCGATGTGCCATACGGAGATCCGCCTGTCATTTCATCTATTCGCATCTGACCCTGAAAGCTATACGGCAGGCCGGCAATCAGCATACCCTGATGGAGAAGCGTGATATGAAAACTGAGAATAGTGGATTCCTGACCGCCGTGCTGGGTGGCAGAGCTTGTAAATACACTCCCCACCTTTCCGACCAGCGCACCTTTAACCCAGAGCTGACCTGTTGCGTCAAGGAACTGACGCATCTGCCCGCACATATTCCCAAACCGTGTTGGCGTGCCAAAGATGATTGCATCGGCATCAGCCAGTTCATCTACAGCGCACACAGGTATATGGACAAATTTTTTCTGGGCTTCAACTGCCCCCATCTTTTTCAGAATATCTTCCGACAGCGTCTCAGGGACACGGCGCATCTCTGCTTTTGCGCCTTTTACCTCCCTAACACCTTCTGCAACAGCCTCTGCCAAACGGTGGATATGGCCATACATTGAATAGTAAACAATTAAAATCTTCATGACTTGCCTCCTGTGAACGAAATATTAAAATTCAAATATCAAAAATCAAAATTAAGGCATTGCATTTTACATTTTAATCTGTCATTTTGATTTTTACATTTTTATTTTTGACTCTCATACCATCTCCTTTTTAATTCAAGTAATAGCAGAGGAATTTGGTTTGTCAAGCCAAGAACCGTCTTATATTGATGGCGGAATTTTTCAATTCCATTTAAAATGCGGATTTAATTTATAGGGATTGCAAGGCAGGAAAGTTCAATCCTTCCGGACTGGAAGCAAGAAGGAGATATATTCTAAACCTCTATTTCCCCAAGGGCCTTTATGGCATTGGCCCTAACATTGCCTGAGCCTTTTACAGCAAAATATATCAGGGCGTCCTCCGCCTTTTTATCGCCTATTTTTCCAAGCGCATCTATCGCCCTTTCCACAACGCCGCTGTCTTCATTTTTTAGCATTAACATAATAGTATCTGTCAACCTTGGGTCTCTAAAATCTCCAAGGGCTTCTACTACAGCCCTCTTTATAATATTGCTGCTATCGGAAAGACACTCCACTAAAGGGGACATTATCTTTGCATCTCCTATTTTTCCCAGCACCCTTATTGCAGCAGCCCTCACATCCTCGCTTTGATCTTTAAGAGCCTTAAGAAGCAGTAAAATTACCTTTTGACCTTTTAATCCATTAAGGGCATAAACAGCGCGAAGTTTTGCCAACCTTTCACCTTCGCTTATAATCTTTTCAATAGTCTCCATCCTCTCCCTGGTTTCAATCTTTTCCAGGGCCTCTGCCGCCAATTTTCTTATATTTTCATCGGCATCCTTTAAAGCCTTTATTAATATCTCTTTCCTTTTATCCATAAATCTATTGCTACCAAATCTTATCTAAAGTTGCAAGGATTTTATTTCCCCTGACAGGGCTTGCCGTTTTTAAAAAGTTGTGCTATTTTTGAGGCAGAAAAATATATGGCAAAGGTACGGGCGCATCTTATTATAGAAGGTTTTGTTCAAGGAGTTTTCTTCAGGGCAAATACAAGAGAGAGGGCGGAGAGAAACAGTGTCAACGGCTGGGTCAGGAACAGACCTGACGGCACAGTAGAAGCTGTATTGGAAGGAGAGGAAGAATCTGTAAAAAAACTTATTGAATGGTGCCATCACGGACCTCCTGGGGCAGTTGTCAAAAATGTAAATATAGAGTGGCAGGTGTATGAAGGAAAATTTAAAAACTTTACAGTTATAAGGGGATTGTAAATGGAAAAAACAGGCTATAGGCCATGGGCTATAGGAAAATATTTTCTGCCTTTTGTTTTACCTATCGCCTATTGCCTCTTGCCTATTGCCTCTTGCCTGTTTTTTATAGGTTGTGCTTCTACAAAAGGGCATGTAACCCTGATGCCGATGCCCGCTGCATCACCTGAATACGATATTTCCGGCCAGAAGATAACCTTCAGCAATCAGGATGTGAAAATAAGTATTCTCCCCATAAAACCATCGGAAGTCAAAAAAATGCTCGCCGGGAAAGATGCAAATAACCCTCTGGCAGAAATACTGGCTGCGCCGCAATATCTTGCATTCCGGCTGGATATGGAAAATTCCTCAAAGGCAAAGATAATGTATAATCCTGCGCTTACCACCTTATTTGACAATACTATGGGTGTGCACAAGCCATTGGATTATACAGACCTGTATACCCTTATCGGAGATTCACCCAGCCCTGAGGCTGTAATTAACACCATAAAAGATATAATTTATGACCTTGCTGTTACCCTTGCCCCTGGTCAGCATACATCACGGCTCTTGATATTTTCCGGTATTGAGGAAGGAATCAGCGAAGTAGCAATAACCATGAAAGAGATTTATATAGGCACATCAACCATAGCAGTATCGTTTGGATTCAGGATTCAGAAAGAAAATGAATGACCTGTCCTTTTAGCCAGTTGACAGGTTTCAAAGAAAAGAGCTATTATGACAATAATTTTCGGTTATCAAAAGAAATCGCGCCTATGTTCGCCCGGCAGCGGATAACCTAAAACAGGGGATGTCTGATGCAAAGGATGAAACACCTGTTTTTCATTTTTTCCCTTACTCTTGTTTTTGCCTCTTCTGTATGGAGCGCAACCGGCTCTGTTACGCTATCAGCATCGCCAGATCCAAGCCATGTGTGTTGTATCGGAGCAAATGAGCGCATTTCTATTACAGGCGGCTATCAACTAACTGAAGACACG
>JACPZB010000044.1 GCA_016195725.1 Deltaproteobacteria bacterium
ATTGGTCTCAGGATTTTAAAAGATAAAAAAATGGGCTTTTCATTTACCAGCGCTCTATCAAAGGAATCGCGGAGTGAATTGGTGGAGAATGCCGTTGCAGCCAGCAAAGGGGTTGAGCCTGATGAGTTTTTATCTTTGCCGTTCCCGTTTAAATACATAACGGGACAAGCATTGCAAAAGCAAACAGCAGTGGAATTGATGCTCCTTGATTCGTCTTTGGATAAGACATCTGAGGAGGATAAAATAAAAAAGGCAATCAGTCTTGAACAGTCTGCCAGAGGCTTTGATACGAGGGTGACGAAGGTGAGAAAGGCCGGTTATGGAGAATCTTTTTTTGAAAGCAGGCTGGTAAATTCCGCAGGCATTGATGTGAAGAAATCAGCCACATTTGTTACTTCCAGCATTATGGCGGTTGCAGGAGACAAAGGGGATTCGCAGATGGGCTGGGACATGGGCATGAGCCATTTTGCAAAGGATGTGGATGTGGCAAAGATCGGCAGAGATGCCGCAAAGAGGGCGGTTGATATGCTCGGCGCAAGGACTATAAAAACCGTAAAATGCCCTGTTGTCATAGAAAATGTAATAGTAGGTGAATTTTTAGAAATAATTGCCCCCTCTTTTTATGCAGATAATCTTAATAAGGGAAAGTCAATGCTCAAAGGGAAGAAAGGCAAAAAGATTTTCAGCGACAAGGTTACTGTATGGGATGACGGTCTCCTGCACAATGGCTGGAGCACATCTGAATATGACGGCGAGGGCGTTCCAAGACAAAAGACCTGTCTAATTGATAAAGGAGTATGTAAATATTATCTCTATGACACCTATTGGGCAAAGAGAGAAGGGACGAAATCTACAGGCAATGCAGCGAGATCTAATTTTAAATCCATTTCAACTATCGGCACATCCAATCTTTATATGGAAAAGGGAGAAATGGATTTTGAAGGCCTTTTAAGGCGCATGGGCAAAGGCCTTCTTATTACAAACATACTTGGGGCTCATACTGCAAACCCCATAACAGGCGATTTTTCATTCGGCGCCGCAGGTTTGTGGATAGAGGGCGGTAAGGTTGTTTATCCTGTGAGGGGCGCCGCTATATCAGGGAACATGCTTGAGCTGTTTTCTAAGGTAGATGCTGTGGGCAGTGATTTGAGGTTCTTGGGCAGTATTGGGACGCCAAGTCTGTTTATAAGCGAGATGGAGATAAGCGGGACAGCTTAGGATATGGAAGATAAGGTAGATAATATTATTGCCAATGTAGGTATCTTTGGTTCTTTAAACGCTCAGGATATAAAGACCCTGGCTAAAATGGGCGAAAAGAAGCATTGGCTTAAAGGGCATCAGATTATCAGTGAGGGCGAGGAAGGCACTGCTCTCTACCTGATACTTTCTGGGAAGGTTAAGGTGGTGCTGTATGGGGAAGATGGAAGAGAAATTGTGCTGTCCATTATGAAAGATGGCGATGTGTTTGGAGAGATGGCGCTTTTTGATGGCGAGCCGCGTTCCGCAAGTGTTGAGGCAATAGAGGATACAGAATGCTTTATTATTCAAGGCAATGACCTTTTGGAATATATTAAGGTTCACCCTGCGGTGGCCCTTAATTTTCTGTCGCATCTTTCAAGGCGACTGAGAGAGGCGGATAGAAAGATAGGGGGGTTGGCCCTCTTGGATGTATGCGGAAGGATTGCCCACACCTTTTTAGGCATTGCAAAGAATACAGCAGGCGGCGTGCAAGAGAAAAAGGTTGTAGCCATAGAAAGATTGACCCATGAAGAGATAGCTGCGATGATAGGCTCATCCCGAGAGGTGGTTAGCAGGGCATTAAAAAAGATGACCCAGGAGGGATATATAAAGGTAGAAAAAGAGAGATTTGTCCTGCATATATAGGGTTAAGGTTGCACATGTGACCTATGTCACAGACCGTTCCTATTCTATGGTGTAAAGTAATGCTAAAATAGAAATGGGAGTTGTGTATTCAATCAGGCTAAAGTGCATAAAAATGCTTGACAAATGTAGTTTTGCATGGTATTGACACCTTGAGTTTTTGTAGAAAGGAGGGTTAAAAGTTGAAAAAGAGATTTTTTACTGTTTTTATTGTGCCTCAGGATCCTTCTCATATTAGAAAGTTTAGACTTCCATTTAACCTCTTAAAAACTATCCTTGTTATCTGTGGTATTTCATTTATGGGTTTCTCATACATACTTTTTGACTACACCAACCTGAAATTCAAGAGCCATGAGCTTAATGCAATGAGAAAGGAAAATGCTGAACAGAAGATACAATTGCAGGCCTTTGCAAGCAAAATGACTGATCTTGAGTTTCAAATGGCCAAGTTAAAACAGTTTGATAAGAAGCTCAGGATTATTACAAATATGGAGATACCCGCGGGGTCTAATCAAGTGCTCGGCATCGGAGGTCCGTCGCCTGAAGACGATATGGCTACCTTAGGAGGTGCTCGAGAGGGGTTGATAAAACAGATGCACTCAGATGTGGACCAACTAAAAACAGAGGTTATGGCACAGGAGAAGAGTTTTACCGAGCTTCAGGAATATCTTTTTAAACAAAGTTCTCTTTTTGCTTCTATGCCTGCCATAAGGCCAGCAAAGGGATGGCTTACCTCTACTTTTGGTTACCGCATATCGCCATTTACAGGTTTGAGACAGATGCACGAGGGGCTGGATATTGCAAATGCTGTAGGCAGTCCTGTGTTTGCACCTGCTGCTGGCATCGTTAGCAGGGTTGACAGGGAAAACGGTCTTGGCAAGCTGGTTTTTATAAATCATGGTTACGGGATAGTCACTAAATATGGTCATCTTTCTGAAGTTCATGTCCATGTTGGCAAGCGAGTCAGAAGGGGAGATAAGATTGCTTCTATTGGCAATACAGGGAGAAGCACCGGACCACACCTTCATTATGAGGTGGTGGTAAATGGGGTTAATGTTAATCCAGAAAAGTATATCTTAAATTAAGTAAGGTTGTTTTTTATTCAAACAAAACCCTGTTAAAGTTTTTTGACAGGGTTTTGTTTTTTTCGTTAACAGCTTACTTTTGGCGAGTTAATCCAACCTTGACTTTTGCCGTATAATTACGCTATCTTGTGAGAAACAATTATCCTTGATTGTTCTCTCTTTGTTATCATGGAAAAGGCCAGGTATATTGCAGTAGAAGGACCCATAGGCGTTGGGAAGACCAGTCTTGCTGAATTTTTAGCACAGGAGTTTGAGGGAAGGGTTTTATTAGAAGAGGTTGATAGCAATCCCTTCCTTGATAGTTTCTATCAGGATAGAAAGCAGTTTGCATTTCAAACACAGCTCTTTTTTCTTCTGAGCAGGTATAAGCAGCAGAAAGACCTGGCCCAACAGGAACTTTTTAATTCTACGACAGTTTCAGATTATCTTTTTGCCAAGGATAAGATTTTTGCATACCTGAATCTCGATGAAAATGAACTGGCCCTATATGAACAAGTATACAGACTGCTTGATGCAAGGATACCAAAGCCGGATTTAGTAATATATCTTCAAGCGAGAACAGAAGTGCTTGCTGAAAGGCTAAAGAAAAGGAACAAATCTTACGAGGCTGCTATAGAAGAAAATTATATAGAAAAAGTGGTGGATGCATATAACAGGTATTTCTTTTATTATACAGATACGCCCCTCCTTGTGGTAAATACATCGGATATAGATTTTGTTAACCGTCCTGATGACCTTGCAAATATGGTAAAAGAAATAAGGTCTATGAGAGGAGGGGTTCAGCATTACATTCCAGCAGGGCAAGCAAGTTATTAGTCGTGCAGATAGTTGCCCCCGCACCAAAATTGGTGGTGAAGAGGTTTACGAATTAGGCTTGAGCTTTGCTTATCAAACCTGGTAATATATAAAAAAAGGTCTCATAAGGTTTATATCTTATATCTGCTTGGATTCAATTATTTGAACTGGGACGGAAAGGATAATAGGATTTTTGATTTACGATTTACGAATTACAATTTAAAATCTAAAATCGTAAATCTCAAATCATAAATTATTAACTTAGCCTTCCGAACCTGGTTCGGAAGGCTTTTTTATTTGGATTGGAGGATAGTTTGAAAAAGGTCACAATCCTTGACATCATGCAAATGAAGGGAGAGGGGGGAAAAATCCCGGTGCTTACTGCCTATGACTGCCCAACGGCAAAGATTTTAGATGAGGCAGGTATGTCGATTATTTTAGTAGGGGATTCTGCTGGTATGGTATTTGCCGGTTATGAGAATACCCTATCGGTGACAATGGATGAGATGCGGTATCACACAAGGGCAGTTGTCAGAGGCGTTAACAATGCGTTCATTGTTACGGATATGCCATTTTTGTCATATCAGGTGTCTATTGAAGATGCCAAGAGGAATGCCGGGCTTCTAATCAGAGAAGGCGCAGAGGCTGTTAAGCTTGAGGGCGGTGTGATTGCGGCAGACACCATCAATGCCATAGTAGATATGGGTGTGCCTGTTATGGGTCATATCGGCCTTACGCCGCAATCCATTCACAGAATGGGAGGTTATAAGGTTCAGGGCAAGGACAAGAGGCAGAGGAAAAGACTATTGGATGATGCAAGGGCAGTAGAAAGGGCAGGGGCATTTTCCATTGTGCTTGAAGGGATGCCGGCGGACCTGGCAAGAGAAATAACAGAGACTATCTCAATACCGACTATAGGCATCGGGGCTGGTCGTTATTGCGACGGTCAGGTCCTTGTTATCCATGATATTCTAGGGTTATATGATAATATTAAGCCAAGGTTTGTGAAAGGATACGCTGATTTAAAAGCGGTTATCTCTTCTGCGGTGCATGAATATATGGAAGATGTAAAACGAGGCAGATTTCCAGGTAAGGAGCATAGCTTCCAATAAAACAGGCAATAGGTGATAGGCGCGAGGCAAGAGGGAAAGATAATGAAACCTATTGCCATAGCCCATCGCCTATAGCCTTTAGTTTTTATGAAACTCATCACCAGCATAAATGAGATGCAGCAATTTTCAACGGATGCAAAGAGGAGAGGCAAATCCATTGTCTTTGTACCCACCATGGGTCATCTCCATGGTGGGCATGCAAGCCTCCTTAAAAAGGGGAGGGGGCTCGGCGATATGCTTGTGATGAGCATATTTGTCAATCCCATTCAGTTTGGGCCAAAGGAAGATTACGCATCGTACCCGAGGGATTTGAAGGGAGACATGGCATTAGTGGAGGCTCATAAGGTAGATGTGGTTTTCAATCCCACTGCCGAAGAGATGTATCCAGAAGGCTTTCAAACATATATTGATATAGAAAGATTGAGTAAGCCTCTGTGCGGCATATCTAGGCCATGGCATTTCCGCGGTGTGGCAACAGTTGTTGCAAAACTCTTTAATATTGTGAAGCCCGATACTGCCCTATTTGGCGAAAAGGATTTGCAGCAATTACAAGTAATAAAAAGAATGGTTCATGATTTAAATATGGAAGTGAATGTTATAGGTGCGCCTATAGTGAGGGAGATAGACGGTTTGGCCATGAGTTCACGAAACGTCTATTTAAACAAAGAGCAAAGAAAGGCAGCCCTTTGTCTCTATAATGCTGTTGTGAAAGGAAAAGATATGTTTCATAACGGCATTAAAGATACACGTGTAATATTAAAAGAAGTGAGGAATATCGTAGAGAGTGAGCCATTGGCAGTAATAGATTATATTCAGATCTGTAATATAAATACCTTGGAGGGCTTGGAAAAGATTACTGAGAAGGCTCTTCTGGCCTTGGCTGTAACAATAGGGAAAACCAGACTTATAGATAATACAGTACTGGGTAATGAGCAGCGAGAGCAATATATTTTCTAAACCAAAACTCGCAGCTCTAAACTGATAAATGGGGGTTTAAAAAAATATGCGGAGAATTATGCTTAAATCAAAGATTCACAGGGCGACGGTTACCGATGCTCATATTGATTATGAGGGAAGTATAGCCCTGGATGAAGACCTGATGGAGGCGGCAGACTTGCTGCCGTATGAACAGGTCAATATCTATAATATAACCAATGGGGCAAGATTTCAGACCTATGTGATTAAGGGTGAACGTGGCAGCGGCGAGGTCTGTATTAACGGCGCTGCTGCCCATCTGGCAAAGAAGGGGCATATTATAATAATAGTTAGCTATGCAACTATGGAAGAGATAGCGGTGGGGAACCATCAGCCTATACTCGTATATGTGGATGAAAAGAATGGCATACGCATGCCTGAAGGGCATAGCAGTACTGCCAGGACCGTGAGAAAGGCCAGGGTCTGATGATAATGAACATAAAGGTAAGTTTCAAAAGGTATTTCATCACAGGGCTTTTAGTAATTGTACCGCTTTATTTAACCATTTATATTTTTGGTCTGATAGTCGGCTACATCGATACCATGTTAGAATATCTTCCCAAGCCTCTTCAGCCCGATACCTATCTGCTTTTTCATATACCTGGCCTTGGAGTTATATTTACCATCATGGTCATTTTCCTGACCGGTCTCCTCGCAACCAATCTCTTGGGTAAAAAATTGGTTGAGATTGGCGAGGGTATCCTTAAAAGGATACCATTTTTCAGGAGCATTTATAAACCCATAAAACAATTTATGGAAACCTTTTTTGTTGCGGGTTATTCTGGTTTTAGGAGGGTTGTACTTATAGAGTTTCCAAGCAAAGGCATATATTCCATAGGTTTTCTTACCGGTATTGCCACGGGAGAGGTTCAGGGGAAGACAGCAGAAAGGGTTGTCAATGTATTCCTCCCTACGACCCCAAATCCCACAACAGGTTTTTATATACTTATTCCAGAGAAGGATGTAATACCATTGGATATGTCTGTTGAAGATGCGTTTAAGCTTATCATCAGCGGCGGTATGGTAAGCCCGGAGAAGGGAAGGGATGTAAAGGGGATAGCAAAAGAAGTCGAAATTCAATAGACAGGGATCAGAAAAATAGGACTGCTTTACCGCCACACCGGAAACACCCGTCTGTAAAGGCGGGCATGAATTGGTCTAAATTTCTCGCGAAGCGAGTATCGGACAAAGCCACACCTCTAAAGGCGTAGTGGTTTACTGCTGAAATTCTTTCCTCTGACCCCTGTCTCCTGCTGTTGGGGAGTTGCATTTATTGCCTTTCTCTATGACACTTTTTGCACTGATATAAGGGAAATGTCTTTTGGCTGTTGTGGCAATCCAAATTGCCACAGAACTCACCGGACATATTCTTCTGCATGGTGATATCATTTGCCCCGTGTTTATCCTTGAATAGCTTTGGATGGCAGTCATCGCATTTGTAGATAGCCTCGTGTTTGCTGTGGGGAAAGACCGCTGGCCCCATTCCAGCCTTTTTTAGACTTTCTGCTTTGTCGTCAAATATAATATCTCCAACTTTGGCAGCGTCGGCAGATGATGATAAAGCAAGGACGAAGAAGGCAAGGGATAATATTTTTTGTGCCATCTATTTTTTTGCTGCCTTTTTAGGCTGGACATGGCATCTCATGCAATCAGTCAATGGAAATGCTATCTTTCCATGACATCTGCCGCAGAACTTACCTCCTGCTATTTCAATCATAGTCATATTATTTCCGCCCTTTTGAGGGATAAAGATCTTTGGATGACAGACTTCACATTTAAGCCACCATGTGTGTATGTAATGGGGATAGACAACATCATTGACAAAATCACTCTTCGCCTCTATCACCACATTCATATCCAGAGGCGGCATTTCTTCTTCCTGTGGGTCAAGGGAATGTCGCGGCACTACGATATGATCTTTAACAGCCCTTGCCCAATCTACAAGTCCGTATTTATCCTTGGGAAGCACTGCCGCTGCCAGGGCTGTTGGGTGCCACCCTGCGCCTGCTTTAACTGCCTCGCTTGCAGGCCCTGATTTGGCTGGGTCGCCTGTGCCAGCCAGACTACCCTTTGTATCCAAATATAATATACTTTTTGGGTCCTTTGGATCAAGGATTGGAGACACTTTTTCTTTTGGCGCGGCAGGTTGAGTCTCTTTTGCTGCAGGAACAGTTTTTTGTGTCCCTGTTGCTGGTTTTGCCGGTTCAGCAGCAGATGTTATACCTGCATACACAATGAAGGTTGTAAGAATAGCCAAGGGGACAATCCGAGAAATAAACTTTATCGAGTAAAGACTCTTCATAATCTATTCTCCTTTCGCATTATAAATTAAACTTATTTTGTTGTCGCTGGTGTCGTTGTTGGCGCTGTAGCGTAAGGCGGCACAGGGCCTCCCCAAGAATGGCAGCGGTCGCAATATAAAGGTTCCCATGCAATAGTGCCATTATGGCATTTGCCGCAGAACTCACCATTCATGATAGCATTCATATTGATATCATTTGCTCCCCTCTGCAGGATGAAGATGTCCTCATGGCATACCTTACATTTAAATCTGATCCTGTGAAACCAGTGCGGAAACATCACCGGCTTTACGCCTGCCTTCTGCATGCTCTCCATTTTTTTGCCTAAGACAATGTCGCCGTATTCTGCATGACATAGTTCAACTGCGACAATTACAGCAATAATCAGCAATGACGCAAAAATGACCATTCTCTTCATTCTCATGCTCCTCCTCCATTCTTTAGGTATAGATTTTGGGATAAAAATGTGATGGTGTTATATTACATTCACGGCGGCATTGTCAAGACAAAAAATAAATAAATTTTAATGAATTTTTAAAAGAAGTCATATTTTCCCCCAAGAGGTTTTCTGCGCGGTTTATTGCAATTGAAAATGTTTACATGGTGTGTTATAAATGCTCAATCTTTAACTTAAGGAGGAATTAAGATTGGCAGAGAATCTTGGAGATTGGAAAAGAAGTAATTATTGCGGAGATTTAAGCGGTAAAGATATCGGCAAAGAAGTAATCCTTATGGGGTGGGTTCAGAGAAGACGCGACCACGGCGGCTTAATATTTGTGGATTTGAGAGATAGAGAAGGTTTGGTGCAGATAGTTTTTAATCCTGCCATAAACAAAGTATCACATGAAAATGCGCATCATATCAGGGCGGAATTTGTCCTTGCAATAAAAGGCGCTGTCTCTAAAAGGCCCGCAGGCACGGAAAACCCGGCATTAAAAACAGGCGGGATAGAGGTACTTGTCAAAGAATTAAAGATATTAAATGAATCGGAAACGCCGCCGTTTGTAATAGAGGATGATACAGATGTTGCCGAGAGTGTCAGGCTTCAATACCGCTACCTTGATTTGAGAAGACAGAGCCTCCAGAAAAACCTCATCTTGCGGCACAAGGTCTGCAAGATAACAAGGGATTATCTCTGCGAAAGGCATTTTCTTGAGATAGAGACGCCGATACTTACCAAAAGCACGCCTGAAGGCGCAAGGGACTATCTTGTGCCGAGCAGATTAAATCCGGGGCATTTCTTTGCATTACCGCAGTCACCTCAGTTGTTTAAGCAAATCCTCATGGTTTCCGGCTTTGACAGATATTTTCAGATTGTTCGTTGTTTCAGGGACGAAGACCTTCGCTCTGACAGGCAGCCTGAATTTACGCAGATAGACGCCGAGATGAGTTTTGTTGACAGGGAAGATGTGATGGGGCTTATGGAGGGGCTTATTGCAGAGATATTTAAAAATGCGGCCGACGTAGAATTGAAATTGCCGTTTCCAAGAATGGGTTATGCCGAGGCAGTCGGAAAATACGGTCTTGATAATCCTGATACCAGATTCGGCCTTGAGTTGAAGGATATTACCGGTATTGTAAAAGATTCAGGCTTCAAGGTCTTTGCCGATGCTGTTAGAAGAGGCGGCATAGTAAAGGCGCTTAATGCAAAAGGCTGCGCGGAATTTTCCAGAAAGGAATTGGATGAACTCACGGCAGTTGCAAATTCCTACGGCGCAAAGGGGCTTGCGTGGGTGAAGATTACGACCGAAGGTTGGCAGTCTCCGATTGCAAAATTTCTCACAGACGCTGAAAAAAATGGA